>JAHEDX010000087.1 GCA_024641005.1 Acidimicrobiaceae bacterium | reverse complement strand
CCACCGGCGATGACGAGGATCGCCGCACCGAGGGCCGCCTCGAACAAGGGGACGACTCCCATCGCTGCCGCGATGATCATGCCCAAGGTCGCGAGCACGACCAGCCACGACCTCGCCTTGCGGGCAGGTGGCGGCTCGTCCAGGGCGGCGACCAACGAGAAATCGGCATCGCGACGCCACCGCGACTCGAACGACTCCGCTGCGAGGACGAGCAGGACATCGCCACCTCTCAGGGGGATTCGTCCCAACTGTCCGCTGAGCGCTCCGTCGGACCGATGGATCGCGATCACCGCCCCGCCATAACGACTTCTGAACTCGGCCTCCCTCAGCGACGCACCGATCAGACGGGAACCTGGTGACACCACCGCCTCGAACACCAGCGTCCCGGCTCCCTCGGCCTCGAGCAGGTGTGCACCCTCCACGTTGCTGAGCCCGACGATCTCGTGCAGATCGAGCACACGACGGGCATCGCCGACGAAGCAGCACAGGTCGTTGGCCTGCAGCACGGTGTCCGACGACGCAGCCAGAGCGGTCGACCGAGATTCGTCGAGGCCGGCTCGCTCGATCATTGCCAGAAAGATCCCGTCGAGTGCCCGCAATCCCGACGCCGCAATGGTGCGACCGACGAGGGGGCCATCTGGATCGATGCTGGCGACCATCTGGAACTCTCGTGCTCGCCGACTGAGATCCGACGACACCGCAACGCGTTCCGGCAACAATCGCGCTCCGACCGTCGACAAGACCAGGACTCCGATGATGGCGACGGGAAGCCCGACGACGGTGATCTCGAACAGACCGAACGGTTGCTCCCCCGACTGCTCGAGCACGTCGGACGCGACCAGGTTGGTCGATGTGCCGATCAACGTGACGACACCACCGAGAATGCTCGCGAACGACAAGGGCAGCAGGAATCTCGACGCATTGACACCATGCCGTTGCGACCAGCGCACCACACGCGGGGCGAACATCGCGACGAGTGGCGTGTTCGGGACCACCGATGAGATCCCCGCGGTACACGCCGTCAGTCTGAGTAGCGAGCCACCGCGATCGAGCAAACGATCGACGATCGACGCGAACGTACCCGTTGCGGTTGCGGCGCCTGCCAGCACGTACAACGCTGCAATCGTGGCCGGCGCCGAACTCGACAGACCGCTCAGCGCGAGGTCCGATTCGATCACGCCGGCGAACAACAGCGTCACCAACGCCGCCCCCAGCACCGTGATCGGGGGGAAGCGGTCGAGCACGAGGACGGCGACGGCCACCGCCAACACGCCGAGGGTGATCAATGAATCGGAACTCATGCGCAAGCCCTTCTGCCCGCCTCGAGGACGGACCGATCGGCATCAGGGATGTGAGGGAAGCCGCAGGCTCAGCTCACGATGCCACGGACCCGAAGCGTCGCGATGACGAGTTCGGCAGCGGCCTCAGGGCTGAGGGCGGCAGTGTCGATGTACACCTCGGGTGACTCGGGCGGCTCGTAGGGCGAGTCGACTCCGGTGAAGTTCGTGAGTTCGCCGGCACGTGCCTTCGCGTAGAGACCCTTCGGGTCGCGCGACTCGGCCAGCTCGACGGATGCGTCGACATGGACCTCGATGAACTCGTCGGCCTCAACCCGGTCGCGAGCGAGCTGGCGTTCGGCCCGGAAGGGCGAGATGAACGAGACCAGCACGACCAGGCCCGCGTCGACCATCAGCCCGGTCACCTCGGCGATCCGGCGGATGTTCTCGACGCGGTCGGCGTCGGTGAAGCCGAGATCGCGGTTGAGACCGTGCCGTACGTTGTCGCCGTCGAGCAGATAGGTGCGAACACCGAGCGAATGCAGTTTGGCTTCGACGACGTTGGCGATCGTCGACTTGCCCGCCCCCGACAGACCGGTGAGCCACACCACACCTGGGCGGTGGATGTTCAGCCCGGTGCGGGCAGCCTTGTCGACCTTGACGTCCTGCCAATGGATGTTGTGCGAGCGCCGCAGGGCGAAGTGCAACAACCCGGCACCGACCGTGTTCTGGGTGATCTTGTCGATGATGATGAAGCCGCCGGTGTCGCGGTTGTCGTTGTAGGCGTCGAACGGGATCGGCCGATCGAGACTGAGGTTGCACACCCCGATCTCGTTGAGCTCGAGCTTGTTGGCTGCCAGATGGTCGAGCGTGTTGACGTCGACGCGGTACTTCGGGTTGGCGATCGTGACGCCGACGGTTCGGGTACCGATCTTCATCAGGTACGGCCGGCCCGGCAACATCGCGTCTTCGTGCATCCAGATCACGTGACCCTCGAATTGATCGGCCACTTCTGCCGGCGAGTCGGCAGCGCAGATGAGGTCGCCGCGTGATGCGTCGATCTCGTCGGCGAGGGTGAGCGTGACCGATTGGCCGGCGATCGCCTCGTCGAGATCACCGTCCATGGTGACGATGCGGTCGATGGTGCTGGTCGTGCCGGCAGGCAGCACCCGGATCCGATCGCCCGGTCGAACCGTTCCACCGACGATCTGACCCGAAAAGCCCCTGAAGTCGAGATTCGGTCGGTTCACCCACTGCACCGGAAGGCGGAACGGTTGTTCGGCGCGCTCGTCGTCGACCGGCACTGTTTCGAGATACTCGATCAGCGTCGGGCCGCTGTACCAGGGCGTATTCGTGCTGGCGTCGGTGACGTTGTCGCCCTTCAGAGCCGACATCGGGATGAACGTCATGTCGTCGAGGCCGATCTGGCCGGCGAACTCGCGGTACTCGGCCTCGATCTCCTCGAAGCGGCTCTGCGAGAACTCGACGAGGTCCATCTTGTTGATCGCGACCACGACGCGCTTGAGACCGAGCAGCGACACGAGATAGCTGTGCCGCCGGGTCTGGGTCAGTACACCCTTGCGGGCGTCGACGAGGATGACGGCGACGTCCGCTGTCGAAGCACCGGTCACCATGTTGCGGGTGTACTGCTCGTGCCCGGGCGTGTCGGCGACGATGAACTTGCGGCGCTCGGTCGAGAAGTACCGATAGGCGACATCGATGGTGATGCCCTGCTCACGTTCGGCTGTCAGGCCGTCGAGCAGGAGCGCGAAGTCGAGGTCGGCGCCCTGCGTGCCCACCTTTGCCGAATCGGCCTCTAGCGCAGCGAGGTGGTCCTCGAAGACGAGATGCGATTCGTAGAGCATGCGACCGATCAAGGTCGACTTGCCGTCGTCGACGCTGCCGCAGGTGATGAACCGCAGCAACGACTTGTACTGGTGCGACCGCAGGTAGCCCTCGATGTCGCTGGCGATCAGTTCGGATGAATGCGACATCAGAAGTACCCCTCCTGCTTCTTCTTCTCCATGGATCCGGCACCGTCGAAGTCGATGATGCGGCCTTGGCGCTCGGATGTGGTGGCCAGCAACATCTCCTGGATCACGCCCGTCAGGGTGTCGGCATCACTCTCGATAGCGCCCGACAACGGGTAACAACCCAGGGTGCGGAATCGGATCGACTTCATCTCGGGCACTTCGCCCTCGCGCAGGCGGAAGCGGTCGTCGTCGACCATGATCAGCATGCCATCGCGGTCGACGACGGGACGCGGCCTCGACAGGTACAGCGGCACGATCGGTATCTGCTCGAGGTGGACGTACTGCCACACGTCGAGTTCGGTCCAGTTGGAGATCGGGAACACCCGCAATGTCTCGCCGGGGCTGCGACGGCCGTTGTAGATCTGCCACAGCTCGGGTCGCTGGCGCTTGGGGTCCCACTGATGCTGCGGCGAACGAACCGAGAACACCCGCTCTTTGGCACGGGACTTCTCCTCATCGCGTCGTGCTCCGCCGAAGCAGAGGTCGAACTTGTAGAGATCGATGACCTGTTTGAGGCCCTCGGTCTTCCACATGTCGGTGTGCAGCGCCGAACCGTGGTCGAACGGATTGATCCCCCGCTCGACGCATTCGGGATTGCGATGGACGATCAGGTCCATCCCGAGGTCCTTGGCTGTCTGATCGCGAAACGAGTACATCTCGCTGAACTTCCACGTCGTGTCGACGTGGACCAGCGGGAACGGAGGGATGCTCGGGAAGAACGCCTTGCGTGCAAGATGCAGCATCACCGAGCTGTCCTTGCCGATCGAGTACAGCATGGCCGGACGCTCGCTCTCGGAGACGGCCTCGCGCATGATCTGGATCGCCTCGGCCTCGAGACGCTGCAAGTGCGTCAGTCTCGCTGCCTCCAGGACCATCGTCTCCGTCGCCGCCACATTTATTGTATTCACTACCACGAGAGTGGACAATACTGTGAATGTCTGGGGGATGCCACCACTAGACGGAATCTTGAGCCTCCGGCAGACCCTGATGACTCACGATGCGATGACCAGGCGACACAAACGAACGCAGCGCCGAGACACTCAGGGAGATCGGGAGATCGACGGTGGGCCGGACGGACCCCGCGTTGGGCGGCAACGTTCGGGGGCGGGAAAGATCGACGGCTCGTCGGGTAGCCGGCCACAGTAGTGTCAACCCGATGAGCGAGATCGTCGACGACGCATTCGATGCCCAGCAGTTCCGCACGGTGCTCGGCCACTTCCCCACCGGCGTGACGATCGTGTCGGGGATGGACGGTGACGCGCCCGTTGGCTTCACGATCGGCTCGTTCACGTCGGTCTCCCTCGACCCACCACTGGTGGGCTTCTTGCCGATGAAGGACAGCACGACCTGGGCGGCCATGGCACAGGCCGGTTCGTTCTGCGTCAATGTGTTGAGCCGAGACCAAGCCGACCTGTGCTGGAAGTTCGCCAAGAGCGGCAACGAAACCGAGCGCTACACGAACGTCGATTGGCACCCGGCGCCCACCGGTTCCCCGATCATCGACCGGGCTGTCGCCTGGATCGACTGCAAGGTCGAAGAGGTGGTCGAGATGGGCGACCACTACTTCGTCCTCGGTCGGGTGATCGCCCTCGAGGCCGACGCTGATCACAATGGCCAGGGCCCGTTCCCGCTGCTGTTCTTCAAAGGCACGCTGGGCGGCTTCGCCGCCGAGGGCTAGACGTTCATCTCGCCGCCCGGTCGGGCGGCCGACCCCGGGCCCGGACTGGTGGCGACGGACTGTTCGGTGGCAGGCGGTCATGGCTGGAGCCCTGCCACCAGACCGCTCCATCGGGACGGATCCACGTGGCGACCCGATCTGGCGTCATGGTGAGTTGCCATCCGCCCTCGTGGACCAGGTGATGATGCGTCTCGCAGAGTGGGATCAAGTTCGGGAGCGCCGTCTTGCCGCCCTTCGACCACCAGACGATGTGGTGGATCCGACAGTGATCGAAACCGACTTCGCAATGTGGGTGACCGCAGGTTCGGTACATCGCCCCGAGTGCACGTCGCTGCGCCCGGTTCGCGGTTCGTTGCTCGGCACAGAGTTCACGGATCGCGCCGTCAGGGTCGACGACAACCGCGCCGACGATCGCTTCGCAACACAGTCGCTGAACCGTACTGACAGGGAGCTGAGTGCCGTCGGACGTCTCGCACATGGTGCGCTCGTGGCGGTCGTGGCACAGCGACTCGTGATCGACATGGATGGTGATCTCGGGGATTCGCCTACCCGGCACGGCTGCTGACACGGCTGCTACGAGTGCGTCGAGCTGGAGTTGGGCGAACTGGACCTTGGCGTTCGCCGGATTCTGTCGCAACCGTGCCAGCTGGGCGTCGATCGCGCCGTGCAACACAGCGTCGCGGAGCGGATCGAGCGACAGCAGGGTCATCTTCATGCCCGACGCCTTGTCGGTCCACCGCTTCATCTTCGACTCGCGACGCTGCCGGTCGAGCTCGGCGGATTCAGCCTCGGGTGCGTGCACGGACTTGATGCGATCGATGCGCTCCTTCGTGGAACGCTCGAACTGCGAGACGTACTCGTTGGCTGCGGACGTGAGCAGATCGTGGACTTCGGCCCGCACCTCTGATGCCACCCCGTCGGGAAGATTGCGCGTGAGGCGCGCCAACACGTCGAGGTGGTCGCCGGACACGTCGCCGGCAGCAAGCGCATCCTCGAACCCACCGAACTCCTCACACACCCGATCGCGGTCTTGCGCCGCCTTGGCCTCCCGCCCCGACCGACGACCCTCGTCCATCAGGACGGCCGTCGGTGATTCGCACGCCCCCGCGTTCGCCAGCTCACGCGAGCGACGGCTGAACCGGACATCGGCGGCATCGACGAAGCCACGCACCTTGCGGGCGTGACGGATCAACTCGCCGAGCTGGTCACGATCTGCCAGTTCGGGATCGGCGCAGAGCAACGCCCGCACCGCTTCGAGAACCCCGGTATCGCGCACGCTGCCTCCCTTCACGTCATCTGGCTGTTCGATGTCGGAAACGGGAGCCGAGCGGCTCGATATGGAAACGAATCTATCAGATCCAATGCCAATTATCGAACAGGTGTTCGACAATTGTTCGTCAAGCTAAGAGGGAATCGGCAGCCGCGTAACGGAAAGGTGCCAGGCCCCATTCCGTACGCGAAGCTGGTCGGATGCAACCGGGAACGTCCGAGTGGCTCGACCAGGTCATCGAACCGATCATCGAGCCTGACCTGCCGATCGTCGACACCCACCATCACCTGTGGCCCGAGGGCGGAGCCCTGCCGTACGACATCGACACATTGGCTGCCGACACCGGCTCCGGCCACAACATCGTCGCCACCGTGTTCATCGAGTGCCATGCCAGTTACCTTCCCGACGGCCCGCGCCACATGCGGCCGATCGGGGAAACCCAGTTCGTCGCAGAACAGGCAGCCCGACTGTCCGAACAGCACCCCGGCGCCGCTCCGATCGCTGCCATCGTGGCCCACGCCGATCTTGCTCTCGGCGACCTGCTCAGCGAGGTACTCGATGCCCACGAAGCGGCGGCGGAAGGGTTGTTCCGCGGCATTCGAGACGCACTGTCGAGCCCGATCGAACCCGAGGCGCTCACTATCCCCGGCCGGGCAGCCCCCGGTCGCTTCGCCGACGAAACCTTCCGCAACGGGGTCCGCGAACTGGGACGACGGGGGCTCACCTACGACACCTGGCACTACCACCATCAGAACCACGAGATGCTCGAACTCGCTCGCGCCGTGCCCGACACGATGATGGTGCTCGACCACTTCGGCACTCCGCTCGGCGTCGGGCGGTTCGCTGGCCGGCGCGACGAGATCTTCGGCGAGTGGGCCGAGGGCGTCGCACAACTGTCGACCTGCGACAACATCGTCGCCAAGTTGGGTGGACTGGCGATGCCCGACAACGGGTTCGGATGGCACGCGGATCCCACACCGCCGACCTCCGATCAGTTCGTCGAAGCCCAGGCCCGGTACTACCACCACACGATCGAGTGCTTCGGCCCCGAGCGATGCATGTTCGAGAGCAACTTCCCGGTCGACCGCTTCTCGCTGTCGTACCCGGTGCTGTGGAACGGCTTCAAGAAGATCGCGGCCCGCTACAGCCACGACGAGCAGGCCGCGATGTTCGAGGGTACGGCCCGCCGGGTCTACCGTCTGTAGCAGCTCTCGCCCCGGCAGACTGTTTGGATGCAAACGGATCGCCAGCTCGAACTGGCCATCGGATTGGATGTGTTCGTCGTGGTGTTGTTTGTCGCCATCGGACGGCGAACACACGACGAGGGCTCCGCATTCGTCGGCGTGATCAAGACCGCCCTGCCCTTTCTCATCGGGCTCGGTGCGGCGTGGGCGGCGATGCGGGCGTGGCGTCGGCCGACGGCCGTGCTGACAGGTCTGGCTGTCTGGCCGCTCACCGTGCTGATCGGCATGATCGTGCGACGCATCGTGTTCGACCGGGGCACCGCGACTTCGTTCGTGATCGTGGCGACACTGTTCCTCGGCGCCGGCCTGGTGGGGTGGCGGACCGGGTATCGAGCACTCAAGGTGCGTTCGGGTCGAGCGAGCCAGGCGACGGCAGACGCCTGACCGACGCCTGAACGTTCCATCAGCAGCACACTCCGGACACCGCACGACATTGAACCAGCCGATGTTGAACCAGCCGAACACCACCGAACCGCCAGCGGCGGACACCCGCATCGGCGACAACGTGAGTTCGGTGCCGCGATCGAGGTCACGGCTCAGGCTGTCATGCACCGCTGTAGCAGCGTCGATCGTCATTTCTGCGTGTGGAAGCTCTGGTCGTCACATCGCTCGGCCGGACGCGGCCGACGCGGGAACTGCGGTGCCAGATACGGGTGACCCACGGGTGGAACCGCCGGACGAGGGGCTCCGACACGATCTCGACCCGAGCCTCGCAGTTGTCGTGGTGGGCACCAAGAGGGGCAAGGCAGCGAGTACCGAAGTGCCTACAGACTCTGACGACCTGGGGCCATACGTCGCGGCCCCGGTGGCAGCCATCGGCGCGCAACGAGTGGACACCGAGATCCCGGCATCGTCCGCGCCGCCGGCCGCTCGAACCACCGTGCTGCGAGGACCGATCGACGACATCTTCCTCGTCGGCGATTCGCTGTATTTCGATCCCGGAAAGATCCATGATGAGATTCCGATCGAGTTCACGAATCGGATCGTGGATTTCATCTCCGAGCATCTGATCGCTCGCTATCAAGCCTTCAGCACCGCCAGATTCACGAATATCTCCTTGCCGGGAGTGTCCATCGATCAGGCCCTCGGCGACCGTGACAAGACCACCAGATCTGTGCTCGCCGACAAGGTGCTCGCCCTGCCTGCAGATCAACGACCAGACCTCGTGATCTACACGGTTTCGAGAATCGACATCAACCGGGACGACATCTCGATGGAGCTGCTCATACCGCTGCTGGTCGAACGGATCTCTCGAGATGTTCTCGATCTGGAGCAGGCAGGTGTACAGACCGTCATCGTTCCGGCACTTCCCGTTGACGACGACCTGTATCGCCGCATCACCGGAAACGCCAATCAGAAACATCTGAACGCGCGGGTCGAGATGCTGAACACTGCGATCGCCGCAGCGGATCTCCCACTGCTGTCCATCCGATTCACCGGATTGGACACCGACGGCAAACCTGGACCCGACGACGTGTTCTACCGTGACTACATGATCCCAGAGTTCGCCGCGTATGGAATCACCACGGATGGCATACATCTGGCCGAATCGGGCCAGCGGGCCGCGGCCGCCGACATCGCCGAGGGTTTCGCCAATGTCGTGGTCGAGGGCTGACCGCACCCGGACTCCGGGTCGTCCCTCGCATCTACCCCGTTGATCGATCGGCCCACCGGCCGGAGCACTGCGGCCGGGCGGGCTGGAACACCGCTGAACACCGATGAACACCGATGGACGCGACCTCGACCACCGCCGAGCCGATGTCAACCACCGGCCCACCGCTTCGGAACTCGAAAACGCCGAAACCCGATCCAACGGAGTGGATCGGGCTTCGGGGATCTCGTTATTGATGAACGCGACCTGCCGTCGCGGTCCGTTCCTCAGCACGGGTCGTGAGTGGCGCACCAATCAGCAACCGGAGTGCGGACGTCGTCACCATCGATGAACAGCTGCTCCTCCACACCGATCAACGGCTCGAACCCACCACTCACCCCGACAACCGGAGCCAACGACGCCACCCGAACCTGCGACCCATCGATGAACGCCTGCTCCTCCACACCGATCAACGGCTCCACGCCGGCCGACACAACCGACCGAGCAGCCGAAACCTGCGACCCATCGATGAACGCCTGCTCTTCCGTACCGATCAACGGCTGCAGTTCGCTGGTCGTACCCTCGATCGCCGGTGAGTTCGCCTCGGTGGCATCGTCGGTGGAGCGGAGTTGATTGAAGCCGACGAGTGCGGCGACGGCAAAAGCAGCCATGGCGGCCGGACCGATCCAGCGAGCAGCATGGCTCCCCTTGGCCGGCCTGTGAAGCGTCGGGACCGTGCTCGTCGCGGCGGTCGTGGTGCGGAAGTCGTAGTGAGCAGTCATGTCTATCCCCTTGTGTGTGGCCGGCTCCCCGATGGCTCCGGCTGACATGACTCACTCTCGACGATGCCGGTTTGTGCTCGGCCTGCAACCGGTTTGCTCGCGGTTTGTGCGACAGAATCTCGGCACAACCCCTGGTCACAGCACTCAGAACCTCCAGCGCTCGGTGCTGACCAGTCGATCTGGGCTGGCGTACACCAGACCGGCCGGCGACACCACGAGGCATCACGCAGGCGTGTTGGCATTCGCCTGCGAACGAAACCATCGACACACGAAAACGCCCAACGACTACGGTTGACAGATGGACGGGGGTGGCCAGAATGACGCCGCACCCCGATCCGATGGCGTGGCGGGCGTTGCTCGGATCGGCGTGTTGGGTCCGGTTCGGGTCGAGCTGCGCGGGATCGAGCATCCGGTCACGTCGCGACGGCAGCAGGCAGTGCTCATCTGTCTTGCGCTCCACGCCGGAGAGCCGGTGGCCGCGGAGCGGTTGCTCGACGACGTCTGGGGTGACGATCCTCCCGAGACCGGTGTCAAGGCGGTCGCCTATCAGGTCTCGAAGCTTCGCAGCCTGTTCGAACCAGACCGTACTGACGAGGGCGCTTTGATCTCCACGACCCCAGCCGGATACGTGCTCCACCTCGCTCGCTCCGAGGTCGATCTGCACCGCTTCGACCAGCTCGTCGACCACGCGCGAGAGATCCTGTCTCGCGACCCGGCCGCTGCCGAGGAGTCGATCGCTCAGGCGCTGCGCCTCTGGCGGGGCCGGCCGTTCACCGGACTCGTCTCAGGCGGATTCATCGACGCCGAAGCACGGCGGCTCGAAAGCCGCCACCTGCTGGCACGGCGAACACTCACCGAGGCCCGTATCGCCCGAGGACGCCATGCCGACGTGGTCGCCGAGTTGGAGGCGATGGTCGTCGAACACCCACTCGAGGAGACGCTCGTCCACCTCCTGATGACCGCCCTTCACCGATCCGGCCGCACCGCCGAAGCACTACGGGCCTACGCCGGGCTACGGCAACGACTCGCCTCCGAGCTGGGCATCGAACCCTCGAGCCAACTCCGCAAGCTCGAACAGCAGCTGCTGACCGATGGCGAGGAGGGGTCGATGACGACGTCCGGTTCGTCCGGCGCCAACACGGCTGCGAGGGGAAACCTGCCGGCGCCGCTGTCGTCGTTCGTCGGTCGGGACGACGAGATCCGCAACGTCTCCGAACTGTTGTCAAAGAACCGCCTCGTCTCGTTGGTGAGCTTCGGCGGGGCCGGAAAGACCCGACTGGCGATCGAAATCGCGACCAACCTGGTCGGTCGGTTTGCTGACGGGGTGTGGTTCGTGGATCTCGTACCGATCAGCGATCCGAGCCTCGTGGCCGACACGATCATCGCAAGCATCGGGTTCAGCCCGTCCATCGACGAATATCCCGACGAGTACCTGATCTCCCAACTCGCCACGAGCGAGGCCCTCATCATCGTCGACAACTGCGAGCATGTCGTCGATGCCGTCCGCGGGCTCGTCGGTCGGCTCGTACTGGCTGCGCCGGGCGTACGCGTGCTCGTGACCAGTCGCCTCAGCCTCGGAATACCCGGCGAGCTCATTTGGCCGGTCCAGCCGCTAGCGATCGTCAGCGCTGCGCGCGATCTGTTCATCGAACGGGCGCGGCTGGTACGAGCAGGCTTCGAGGTCGACGACACGAACCGAGTCGACGTCGAACGAATCTGCGAGCGCCTCGACGGCATCCCGCTCGCGATCGAACTCGCTGCAGCGCGGCTGAGGACGCTGACCGTCGCCCAGATCGCCGAGCTCCTCGACGACCGGTTCCGATTGTTGACCAGCGTGGACCGCTCCACGGATGACCGCCAACGCTCCGTGCTCACCACGATGACCTGGAGCAGCGATCTGCTCGACGACGAGGCCCGCGACCTCTTGCTCCGACTCTCGGTGTTCACCGACGGGTTCACACTCGACGCGGCGACGGCGATCAGCGCTGATGACGCATCGACCCTGGATGTGCTCGACCATCTGAGCGGTCTGATCGCTGCCGGCCTGATTTGGTTCGACGACTCCGGCGAGGCGGCGCGCTACCGCATGCTCGAGACCGTCCGCGAGTTCGCCACCGGCCGACTCGACGAATCGACCCGGGATGCGCTCGCTCTCGAACACGCTCGCTACTTCCGGTCGATCGCGGCGCGCGTCGCCGAGCTGTGGTACGACGAACACCACTCGGCAAACCGGCTCGCCTCACAGGAGCTCGGCAATCTCCGTGCCGCGATCACCTGGGCCTACGCGACCGATCAACCCCGGCTCGGCATGTCGATCGCGACCGATCTGTGGACCTACTTCTGGCGACGCGGCATGAATCGCGAGAACGTCCGATGGGGCCGCTGTGCCCTCGAGTTGCTCGACGACGACCGCGACGACATCGTGCTCACCGCCGCGAACACGGTCATCGACGCCTGCAACGTCAGCGACAATGCCACGATGGCGTTCGCTGCGGCACGACTGGAGCGAGGACTCGAGTCGGTCCGCGACCCGCTCATCAAGTCAAGGGCCCTGGCCGCACTCGCTTCGTCCGTGGCGGACGTGGATCCGCACAGGGCCGACGAGCATTTCGAAGCGGCATGGAATGCTGCACCGGTCCGTCCCTCCTCGATCGCGATACTGAACGGGATGACCGAGATGACGCTGCTCACCGGAACGCTCGATGACGGCGAAACGGTGCTTGCACGACTCGCTGAGATTCTCGACATCGACTCGAGCAGGCCGCCGATGGCCGGCAAGATCCAGGCCGCCGTCGCGGCCGCCACCGGCCAGTGGGAAGAGGTCCTCCGGGTGACGCAGAGCAGCGCCAATCTCGGGGAGGTGTTCGCGGTGACGGGCGAACTTCGCGTGCTGGAATGCGAGGCGCTCGGAGCGCTCGGCCGCCCCGACGATGCTGCCGCCGCGCTCCCTCCGCTCGACCCCAACGACTACCCCGATTGGGTTCGAACGGTCCACCTCGTGCTCGCCCCGATCGACCTCCAGCGCGGTCTCACCCTCGAGGCTCTCGCTCGACTCGAGATCGTCGTCGACAACATCAGCCGCGACGGCCGACGACTGGCGCTCGAGATGCACACAGCCTCGCTACTGGCGATCGCCGCCAACGATCTCGCGCAGTACGAGACCGCGGCAGTTCTGTTCGGTTTCGCCGCCGCCGAACGAGACCGGCTGCGAATCGCACTGAGACCGTCGGTCCGTCCGCTCGACGAGCGCGCCATCGAAACCTGCCGAGCGGCACTCGGCCCGGAACGCTTCGACGAACGGGCCAGGGTGGGAGCAGCAACCGACTGGAAGGACCTTCCATCCGTCGAGCGCCGGCACCCGACCATTGCACCCTGAATTCGGCAATCGCCTCCGCTTCGGACGAGTGGACCGCTCGCGAGTGAGCGGGTATCGACCCACAAGAACCAGGAGCGAGCACCCATACCATGCTCGTGAAGACAGACACAGGACTCGACCAGCCGTTGACCGCCCGATGCAAGCGAACCCGTCCTTTCGCGGTCAACTAGCGTGGACAGATGGCTGAGCGCCCGAGGCAAGTCGGCGGCGCCGATCCGGCGCCACGCGACACGGAGCTCACCGCGGCACTGCGCATCGACATCTTGGGACCGATGCGGGTGTCGGTCGGCGGGATCCAGCGGATCATCACCGCTCGACGACAACGAGCCGTGCTGGCGTATCTGGCACTTCACGTCGCAGAGCCGGTTTCCGGCGATCGATTGCTCGACGCGATCTGGGGTGAGGATCTCCCTGGGACCGGGGTACGGGCTGTTGCCTTCCAGATCTCCAAGTTGCGCAGCGCACTCGAACCCGACCGCTCGGGCGAGGGCACGCTGATCACCACTTCCGCGGCCGGTTACGTCCTTGACTGCGATCGCACACACGTCGACGCCCTGCGATTCGAACGACTCGTCTCGAACGCCAGAGCAGCTCTCCCCGACGATCCGACGTCTGCCGAGTCGTTGCTCGGCGATGCCTCGAGCTTGTGGCGGGGCCGCCCGTTCGCCGATCTCGGCGATGAACCGTTCGTGGCCGAGAACACTCGACAGCTCGAACAAGCACACCTGCTGGCGCGCCGCACGCTCGCCGAAGCTCGCATCGCCCAAGGCCACCACACGGACGCGATCGGCGATCTCGAGATGCTGATCACCGAACACCCACTCGACGAGGCGCTGGTGCAGTTGGCGATGACCGCCCTTCACATGGACGGCCGCACCGCGGACGCCTTGCGCTCCTACGGCGAACTGAGGCTGCGGCTCGGAGCGGAACTCGGGATCGAGCCCTCCCACGATCTACAGCGTCTCGAGCGAGAACTACTCGCCGGCGGCATTGAGCCTTTCGGGCCCATCGCCTCGCGAGGTACGACAGCGTGCGGTATCCCTGCGTCGGCGTCGTCGTTCGTCGGGCGTGACGCGGAAATCACCGCGATCACCGAACTGCTGTCGTCG
>JAHEDX010000086.1 GCA_024641005.1 Acidimicrobiaceae bacterium | reverse complement strand
CCGTGGCAGGCTTCTCGCCATGCGTGGCCTGGTGCAGCGGGTGATTCGAGCGAGTGTGGAGGTGGTCGCACCCGACGATTCGACGGCGGTGGTCGGCGAGATCGGCCCCGGTCTATGCGTGTTCGTCGGAGCAACCCATGCCGACGGAGCGCCCGAGGCGATCAAACTCGCTGACAAGATCTGGCATCTGCGAGTGCTCGACGACGCCGACGGCGTCATGAACAGATCGCTGGCGAACCGCCATGATGACGGCGAGCAGGCGGAGGTGCTGGTCGTCAGCCAGTTCACGCTCTACGGCTCTACCGACAAGGGCCGGCGGCCGAGCTGGACCGAGGCTGCCAGGCCCGAGCACGCCGAGCCGCTCGTCGGGTGTGTGGTCGAGCGGTTACGCGAGCTCGGCGCGTCCGTGGAGACCGGTCGGTTCCGGGCCGAGATGCGTGTCGCGATCGTCAACGACGGTCCCTGCACGTTGATGCTCGAGGTCTGATCCGGAAGGTCACTCCTGCAGGCTGATCAGGCCGCCATGCGTCGCGGTGAAGCCACACGCGTCGATGTAGAAACCATCCAGATCACTGTCGAAGTCGACATGTAGCCATTCGCAACCCGCGGCGCCGGCTGCGGCTCGGGCACGAGCGACCAGTTCGGTGCCGATCGCCCGTCCGCGTGAGCCAGTCGCCACCATCGTGTCCTGCAGCCATGCGTGCACCAATCCGTCCCAGATGACGTTGACGAATCCGGCCAACTCCCCGTCGTTGCGCGCCACGACCCATCCCAGGCTGTGTTCGGCAGTCAAGCGCTGCCAGTCCCATTCGGACTCGTCGAAGACTCGCGTGTCGAACGCCTCGGCGTGGAGCGCGTTCACCTCCTCGTTGGTGAACGAACCTCGCCACTCATAGGTGATGGTCATGCCGGCACGGTAGAGCAACCGTCGCCGCTTCGCGAGCGTTCAGACCGGATCCCGGCGCGAGCGCCATTCACCGAACCACAGCGCAGCGAACAGCAGCAACAGGATCGCCATGATCCCCGGCCAGTCACCCGTCGTGGAGTACCAGGTCGAGCCGTGTCGGGGAGGCACATCCATGGTGATGACCTTGCGTTCGCTCACATCGGTCCGCTGGAACACCTCGCCGTCGGGTGACACATACGCCGAGAACCCGGTCGGCGAGACCTGCACGACCCACCGGCCGTTCTCGACGGCACGCAGCCTGCTGGAAGCGACCTGTTGGGTCTGCAGGATCGTGCCGGTGTAGCTCGCCCCGTTGGTGGGATTCAACAGGATCGAGCCGTCGGAGGCTGCCCGCCCCCGGCCGCCGAAGAAGACCTCCCAGGAGATCATCACCCCCAACCGTGTCCCGTCCGGTAGCTCGATCGTGGCTGGATCTCTTCCGCGCGTGGCATCGGATCGAATCTGGTCGAGCGGTGCGCCGAGCGCCTCGAGGAGGCCGCGCATCGGCACGTATTCGCCGAACGGCACGATCTTCACCTTCTCGTAGGCGCTCGTGACCTCCCCGTCAGGGGTGATGACGACCTGAGCATTCACGAAGCTGCCCTCGACCGGGTACGCCGAGTATTCCGAGTCGAGGGTGACACCGACGGCGAACGGCACGCCGAGGCGTGCTGCCTCGGCCGCCACGGCGAGGTGGGCGTCGCTCCCGACGAACGGCTCGTTGTCGACGTCGATGCCGTTCTCGGGCCAGACGACGAGATCGAGTTCGGGGCTGGGTTCGATCGTGGCGGTCGCGTCGAGGTGGGCCTGCGTGACGCGCGAGGACGGTACGTCGAGAGCACTCGTTCCCTGTTCGCCGCCGCCCTGGACCGCCGCGATCGTGATGGGATCGCGATCGATATCCGACCCCTCCGGGGCGAAGGCTGCCAGCACGATCAGCGCGGCAATCGCAGCCAGCGACAACACACCGTGGGGTTGACCGCGCACGCCGGTTCGTCGTCGTGCCACCATCCTCGGCACCGCGGGGGCGGGGCCGGCCAGTGCGAACCCGACTTGGAACACGACCCAGGTCAACAGGATCACGCCGCCCACGCGGGCGAGGCCGAGCAACGGACCCCCCGCCTGCGAGATTCCCAGCGTCGCGAGCGGAACACCGCCGAACGGGAACGACATCCGGATCGCCTCGACCAGTGTGTGGGCAGCGGGTCGGCCGATCGTTCGCCACGGTCCGTTGGGGGCGAGCGCGGCTGCGAGGCCGTGCAGTGACGCGAACAGCAGGCAGGTGAGCACGTAGCCGGGCACGGTCAGGTACCACATCCAGGCCATGCCGAGAAACATCCAGCCGGCGCCGAAGGCGAAGCCGCACCATGCCCGCCGGCGGCGCGAGAGCCGGTCGCCGAGCGCAGTTTCGAATACGACGACGCCCACGAACGCGAGCGGCCAGAAACCCCACGGGGGCATCGCCAGTGCGACGAGGAGACCGCCGAGCAGTGAGAGCGCAGGGGGTTTCGATCGTTCGAAACCGGTCTGGGGATCCGACATCAGGTGACGAGATCGGCGAAGACGACGATGCGTTGGGCGGTCGATCCAGGCGGATGGCAGGCGAACAACGTGGCGGTCGGGGTGGGGGTCGGGTCGATGATCCAGACGGCGGTGGGATCGACGATCTCGACGTGGCTCACGAGATAGACATGTTCGCCGGCGGCATCGTGGAAGATGATCTGGTCACCGGCGACCAGTTGGTCGATGTTGCGGAACACGCGGTGTTTGCTCGTTCGATGGCCACCGACAACCACGTTGCCCGGTTGCCCGGGGAGTGCACTTCCCGGCCAATGCCCCGGGCCGTAGTCGAGCGTGGTCAGTCGGATGCCTTCGTACAACGTCATGTCGACACCGATCTTCGGGATCTCGATCGAGCCGAGTTCGATGACGGGTTCCCTGGCGTACGAGTCGTTCGGCGGATCGATGGGCTTCGTCGCCGCGATCGTGGTCGTCGTGGTGCTGCTCGTCGTGGTCGTGGTCGTGGTGGTCGTGGTGGTGCTGCTCGTCGTGGTCGTGGCCGGGGCGGTCGTCGTGGTGGTGGTGGTGGCCGTGGTGGTGGTGGTCGTCGTGGTGGTGGTCGCGGCGGCCTCGACCTGCGGCTCGTCCGATCCACCGCACGCGCTGGTCAACCCGACGATCGCGAGCGCGAGCATGGACGCCGCCGACCGGGCCATCCGTCGGCCAGGGTGTCGCTGCGTATGTCCCGACATCGACTTCATCATGTCAGCAAACCATCGGTTCAGCGGGGCGTGTCCTTGATCCGCGCTGTCGCGCGTCGTGCGCCGCTGATACAGGCAGGGATGCCGATCCCGTGATAGCTCGCCCCGGCGAGAACGATCGTCGGTGGCAGTACCGATTCGAGATCAGCGACGAGACGGTGATGGTGTGGTCGGTACTGCGGGAACGCGTCGGTCCAGCGGGTCATCGAGATGTCGACTGGTTGGAGGTCGAACCCCAGGTGGCGGCCGGTCTCGTCGATGGTCGCCGCGATCGCCGCGTCGCGGTCGAGATGGGCGGTCGGAAGGCCATCGCGACCCAACGACACGCGCAGGAGCTGGGAACCATCGGGCGGGGCCCAATGGGCCCACTTCTGGGACGCGAACGATGCGGCGGTGACGTATCGCTGGTCGGGCTTGGGGACGAGGTAGCCGCTACGCCCCGTCAGTTGCTGCGGCCATTGATCGGCGGCGACAGTGAGCCGCATCATGATCACGTCGGCGTGTTCGAACGAGCCCAGACCCGTGCTCGCCTCCGGTGACACCGTGGCGAGCAGCGGCGCCGTGTGCCGAGCCGGCGAGGCCAGGATCACGGCGTCGAATGTGCCGTCGTCGACACGCCATCTCGGTCCGTCGGCCTCGATCGATGTGGCCGTCCGCCCGGTGGTGATGACGCCTCCACGGCCCGTCACATACGATGCCGCTGCTTCGACCAACCCGGCCATGCCGCGGCGAGGCGCGCCGAAGATAGGGGAGTCGGTCGGAGCCGGCGCCCGGCGACGAACCGCCATGCCGCCGAGCAGCAGGCTGCGATGCTTGGCTGCGAGATCGGCGAGCTGGGGAACGGCCGCGAGGCTGGATCGGTCGGTGTCGGTTGCGTAGATGCTGCCGACGAGCGAGTCGACCAACCGGTCGTGAACCTCGTCTCCGAACCTGGTGCGGATCAGTCTGCCGAGCGAGTCGTCGGGATCTGTGCGGGGGAGCAATGGCTCGGCGGCAGCCCGAAGCTTGCCCTTCCAACTCAACAGTGAGGTCGTGACGAATGGGCGGATCGCCGCCGGGACCCCCAGCAGGATGCCCCCTGGAATGTCGTGCAGGCCGTCGTGCCAGACCATCGCGCCCACACCGGTCGGCGCGGTGAGATCGTCGATTCCCAGCCCCACTTTGCGAGCGAACGCGACCGCGTGGGGCACCCTGGTGAGGTACGCGTCGGCGGCCTCGTCGATGTGGTCGAGCCCGGCAAACGACGAGGTCGCGATCTTGCCGCCGAGGCGGTCGGCCGCTTCCCAGATCTCGACCTCGAACGCAGGATCATCGACCAACTCGACGCCCGCTGCGAGGCCGGCGATCCCGCCGCCGACGATCAGGACCCTGCGCGCTGCCGTCATGATCGGTTGATCTCCTCGTGGACCAGGCGGGCGAGTGCCGCCATCACCTTCGGGTTGTCGTTCACGCAGGCGGACCGGTCGAACGCGAGACCATGCCGTGCGGCTCGTTGGCTGGCCTCGATGTCGAGGTCGTAGAGCACTTCGAGGTGGTCGGCGACGAACCCGACCGCCGACACGATGACACCGTCGACGGCGCCATCGTCTCCGAGCGAGTCGATCACCTCGAGGATGTCGGGACCGAGCCATGGCTCAGGCGTGCGTCCGGCGCTCTGCCACGCGATCTGCCAGCTGTCTCTCTCGACGAGACCCAGCCGCTCGGCGACCGCTTCGGCAGTGGCGCGGAGCTCGTCGGGGTAGGGGTCGCCGGTGGCGAGAATGCGTTCGGGCAGCGAGTGAGCGGTGAACAACACTCGGGTTCGTCCAGGCATCGCCGCCAACCGGGGCCGCAGGTCATCGACCAGGAAGTCGACGTACGCCGGATCGGTGGCCCACGACTCGATTCCCGAGACGACGATGCCGAGTGGTGCTGCCGCGTCGCTCACTCGTGCGAGGTACTGCCCGACCGAGTAGGCCGAGTAGTGCGGTGCCAAGACGGCGCCGACGATCCGACGGAATCCTCTACCCCCGACGTCATCGACGGCGGCCTCGATCTTCGGATCGGCGTGCTTGAGTCCGAGCACCACTTCGTAGATCCCGGGAGCGAGCGAATCGAGCGCCTTCTGGAGCGCGTCGCGCTGGGCCTCGGTCAGATCGGCCAACGGCGACAGACCGCCGATCGCCTCGTAGCGTCGGGTGAGGTCGGCGAGCTGTTCGTCGGTCGGTGGGCGTCCACGACGGATATCGGTGTAGTACGGCAGGATCTCGTCGGCGGAGCGTGGCGTGCCGTAGGCCATCAGCACGACGGCAACCCGTTCGGCGTCGGCCACCGGTGCCTCGTGTCCGGTCATGTCGTCGTCAGCTCGTGGACGAGTTCGACGAGGGCGCCGAGGACGCCGGGGTCGGTGTCGGGCTGCACTCCATGGCCGAGGTTGAAGATGTGCCCAGGGTGGCCCTGGTTGTCGGCGAGCACGTCCCTGGCTCCGCTCAGCGCAGTCTCGTGGCCCGCCAGCACCAACGCTGGGTCGAGGTTGCCCTGCACGACCGTGTCGACCCCGAGCCGGCGCCGCGCGACCTGGATCGGGGTACGCCAATCGAGGCCGATCACCTGTGGTCCGGCCGCGTACATGCGCTCGAGGAGATGGTCGCAGCCGATGCCGAAATGGATGCCCGCAACACCCGGATGGCGTCCCGCGAGCTCGGAGAAGACCCGCTGGGAGTGGGGGAACACGAACCGGTCGTAGTCGGCGACGGAGAGGGCTCCGGCCCACGAATCGAACAGTTGGTAGGCGCGCGCTCCGTGCTGCAGTTGCACGTCGATGAACGTGATCGCGTGGTCGGCGAGGCGCTCCATCACCTGATGCCACAACACCTCGTCGGTGTGCATCATTGCTTTGGTGTGCTGATAGGTGCGGCTGGGAGCGCCCTCGATGAGATAGCTGGCGACCGTGAACGGTGCACCTGCGAACGCCAGCAACGGAACGTCGTGTGGTAACTCCCCGACGAGCAGGTCGACCGTGTCGGCCACGTACGAGACGTCTTCGGGAACGAGTGGGCGTAAGCGTTCGAGATCGACAGCGCTGCGCAGCGGCGTCTGGGCGACCGGCCCGGTGCCGGGCTTGACATCGATGCCGAATCCGACGGCATGTGCCGGCACCACGATGTCGCTGTAGAGCACCGCGGCGTCGACGCCGTAGCGGTGTACGGGCTGCATGGTGATCTCGGCCGACAGCTGCGGTTGCTTGATGGCGTCGAGGATCGAGCCGTCGCCGCGAATCGCCCGGTATTCGGGGAGGCTTCGACCTGCCTGGCGCATGAACCAGACCGGCGTGCGGGTGGTCGAATGTCCCGCGGCCGCTTCGAGAAACGGAACGTCGGGTACAGGCTCGTTGGTGGAACTCATCCTGGGGGAGGACGCTACCGGCGCCGATAGAGTATCTCGACCCCCAATTCGGTGGTCCCCCGTGGCCTCCGAGATCTCAGATCATTCGAAATTTCCTTCGGACTCGATGACGCAACACCACCCGGACCTCGCCGACGAACAGGCCTATATCGACCTCGCCTACGACTGCCTCGAGCAGAGTCGTACCTCGGCGTGGCGGTTGCGTGATCTGACCGAGCCCGACCTCGGCGGCACCTTCCAGGCGCGATTCGAGCGCAACGCGTTCGACGAGGCCCTGGTCAAACGCCTCACCGACCTCGACCTCGGCAATGCGGCGCTCGTGTTCGGCCGGATCGACCGCCACGCGGTCGATGATGACGGTGTCGCGGTGCAGGGAGGTGAGCTCGAGGGGTTCCACATCGGACGTCTCGCTGTCGCCGATGCCGATGCCGAGCCGATCGTGATCGACTGGCGGGCGCCGGTCGCCGAGCCCTTCTACCGGGCGACCGGGCGCGAGCCGATGGGGCTCGCACGGCGGCGGCACTTCGCCGTCGAAGGCCGCCGACTTCTCGGCATCGAGGATGAATTGTTCGGGGAGGGACATCTCGGTCTCGGCCACGACGACGGGCTCGCCGACGGGGCCTCGAGCCGGGCCGGCACGGCCGGTCTTCGTGGTTACAGCACACTGATCGCCTCGCTCGAGCGCGGCCGCACCGGCACCCTCGGGGACATCGTCGCAACCATCCAGGCCGAGCAGGACGAGATCATCCGGTCACCTCAGCCGGGTGTACTCGTCGTGCAGGGCGGTCCAGGAACCGGTAAGACGGTCGTGGCACTGCATCGTGCGGCTTATCTGCTCTACACACATCGGTTCCCGCTCGAGGACCAGGGCGTCCTCGTGATCGGGCCGAACCGCGTCTTCCTCAAGTACATCGAGCAGGTGCTCCCGTCGCTGGGCGAAGCCGGTATCGAGCAGGTGGTGTTGTCCGACCTGGTGCCGAACGTGCAGTTCGCCACCCGCGGCCAGACCCGCGAGTCCGAACTGACCGCACGGGTCAAGGGCGACGCCCGTATGAGCGACCTGATCGATCGCGCCATCTCCGATCGCGAACGACCGCTGAGGGACGATCTCGTGGTGCCCTTCCGATCGGGATATGTGCGGCTCCGCTCCGACGAGACCGCCCGAATCACCAGGCAGGGGCGGCGTCGCTTCCGCCGCCACAACAGCGCTCGCAAGTGGGTCGAGGGAGAGATCTGGGCTTCGATGGCCGCCACGTGGGGCTACGGCGACGCGTCGGCCCGCGACATCCGCTCGCAGGTCCGGTCGTTGCCAGAAGTTCGTGAGGCGTTGGAGCGGATCTGGCCCGTGCTCACTCCGGCAGAACTGCTCCACGACTTGTTCGGTTCCATGGGTCTCTTGCGGCTGGCAGCGGATGGCGTACTCGAGGAACGCGAGTACAAGGCGTTGTACCGACCGCGCAGCGAATCGGTGCAAGAGGTCCGCTGGACCCAAGCCGACGTGGCGTTGCTCGACGACGCGCGAGAGGTGCTCGGGCCGAAGCCGGGAAAGAACGGCAAGATCGACGAGTTCGACGAGATCCGCACGTACGGACACATCGTCATCGACGAGGTGCAGGACCTCACACCGATGCAGCTCAAGATGACGACGCGTCGTTCGCTCAGCGGTTCGATGACCGTCGTGGGCGACATCGCCCAGGCGACGGGGCCGTTGGCTCCCGACGACTGGGGCCAGGTGCTCGAGTTCCTGCCCGATCGCAAGCCCGCTCGTGTGATCGGGCTGTCTGTCGGCTACCGGATCCCGGCCCAGATCATGGAGCTCGCGAATCGCGTGATGGCTGCCGCCACCCCGGGGCTACGGGTGCCGTCGTCGGTCCGCGTCGGCGAGGTCGGACCCCGCATCGTCCGGGCGGACTCGCTGACCGCCGGTGTGGTCGACGAGGTGCGAATCCTGCGCGCCGAGATGTCGGCGGGAAGTGTTGCTGTGGTCGCGCCTGACGATCTCTGCGACGAGGTGTCCGACGCGTTGACGGCCGCGGGCCTCGTTCACGGCCGGGCGTCGAGCACGGGGCTCGACCAGTCGCTGACCGTCGTGCCGGTCAGCGTGATCAAGGGTCTCGAACTCGACGGGGTCGTGGTCGTCGAGCCGAGCCGCATCGTGGCCGATCAGGAACATGGCATGCGTTCGCTGTACGTGGCGCTGACTCGCAGCACGCAACGCCTCTCGATCGTGCACCACGACGAACTGCCCGGACCTCTTCGGTAGCGACCGAAGTCTGTCGAACCCGGATGCTGTTCGTGCCTCAGGCGGGCGCGGGTGCGGGAACGGTGTCGGAGCAGCCATCGCCGCTCGCGAGCAGGGTGAACCGGGGGAGGAAGATGTGCACGAGCGGTCCGATGCACAGCGCGTAGGCGAACGTGCCGACGCCGAACGAGCCGCCGAGCAGGATGCCGGCAGCGAGCACGGCGACTTCCAATGATGTTCTGACGACCCGGATCGGATGCCCCCGTCGGGCGATGCCGGTCATCAAACCGTCGCGCGGGCCAGGGCCCATCCCGGCGCCGATGTACAGACCGGTCGCGACACCGTTGAGCATGATGCCGGCGGCCATCAGCCCCCAACGGGCTGCCGTGCCGCCGACGTCGGGCAGGACGGAGGAGAAGACGTCGACCCCCACGCCCACCAGGATCGCGTTGGCGATCGTGCCGACGCCTGGTCGCTCGCGCAGCGGAATCCACAACAACAGCACCACGAAGCTCGTGCTCACGATCACCGTGCCGAGCGAGAGGCCCGTCACCTCGGAGACGCCCTGATGGAACACGTCCCATGGGGCGAGGCCCAGTCCGGCCCGAACGAGCAGCGTGAGGCTCAATCCGTACAGCGCGAGCCCGGCGAGGAGCATGGAGGTGCGGCGGACCGACATGGGTCTGCACGGTATCGAGTCGATCATCGCTCACCTGCCCCGCCCCGCATCCGTCGACCTGTGGCGTCTCCTGCGTCGGAGTATCAACGAAGAGTCGGACGCGTGCTCGAGCCGTCGGCCTTCGGCGATCTCAGTTGCGGGTGAGATAGGCGTCGATCACGTCGGTGATGATCTTGTAGCCCTTGCTGGCGTCCGCAGGGCGGCGGTGTTCGACCCCCGATCGGGCGAGGTCGATCGCCTGCTGGAAGTTGTACACGTCATCGGGGTTCTCGGCCCGGATCTGGCGTTCGGCGACCCGCCAGACCTGGAGCAGGCGGGTCAAGGTCTCGACATCGTCGTGACCGTCGATGATCTTTTCGTCGAGGCCGACCATCAGCGTCTTCATCTCAGCGAGGAGTTCGTCGATCGGTGTGTCGGGGTCGACCGGCGGCAGCGTCGTCGTGGTGGCATCGACACCCGTGGCGGGCACCGTGATCTCGGAATCGATGTAGGTGGTGCCGCACGCCCCCAGCGTGAGCACGGCCGCCAGGGCGATCGCCCCGGCAACTGCCCGGGTCACGAGGTGACCATGATCCGCTCGCTCGCAAACGCGCCGACCCCCACGTGGCGCCCATCGATCTCGATCGTCAAGGTTCCGTCCGGTGACGAACCGGTCACCACGCCGCTACACCCGGGCCGCAACGACGATTCTTCGAGGAATTCGAGCAATCCCGGAGTGAACTCGAGCTCTTCGGGGATGCGTCGTACCGTGAACGACTCGCCGATCGGATGTTGTGACAGCGGCGACGAGCCGGGCTCGACATAGTCGGACCCGGGTATCGGGTTGCCGTGCGGGCAGGTCGTCGGTTCGCCGAGCAGCCGATTCATGGCCAGCTCGACATTGTCGCTCATCACGTGTTCCCATCTGCCGGCCTCGTGATGCGCCTCGGCCCACGACAGCTTGAGGATGTCGGTCAGGAAGCGTTCGGCCAGGCGATGCCGGCGAACGACCTGCTGGGCGAGCGCCAACCCTGACTCGGTGAGCATGATCGCGCCGTCGTTGGTGACCAGGCCTTCGGTCTCGAGCTTGCGGATCATCTCGCTGACAGCCGGTCGGCTGACCTGCAGCCGGTCGGCCATGCGGGCCTGGATGATCTCGACATCGTCCTCGGCCAGCTCGAAGATGCACTCGCAATATTCCTCGAACGCTGGATGGTGTTCTCCGGCGGCGGGCATGTGTCCACTCTATGGCCCGGAACGGGAAGGCGCATCCCGTGCGCGGCCGATCCCAACCGGTCGGATCAGGAGCGTGCGAACCGAGCGGTGCGCTCGCTGAGTTGCTCCCGGTACGTCTTGGCCCTGGCGAGCTTGATGTGCTCGTATCCGCGGACGAGATCGGGCAGGTTTGCGATTGCGACCGCTTCGTCGAGGTTCGAGGCGGCGAGCCGTCCGATCAGGGCGGCAATCGCCTGCTCGTACTCGGGAACCATGGCGCGTTCGACCCTTCGGACCTCGGCCCGACCGAACGGGTCGGCCTTGGTGCCACGCAACCGCTTCATCGACCGCAGGGCCGTGAACGAGGCCACACCGGAACGTCGGAACCGAATCTTGCGGTTCATGCCCAGAGCGCGCAACATCGGCGGGTGGAGGTGGTAGGTGACCGTGGTGTTCGGCCCGCCAACGGTTTGGTAGCGCTGCTGTGATTCGTCGAGCAGGGCGAGTCGGGCGACCTCGTACTCATCCTTGTAGGCCATCAGCTTGTGCAGGTTGCGGGCGACGGCATCCGTGAGCGCGCTCGACGTCGGGTCGATCCGGTGCTCGGCGGTGCGGACCGTGTCGACCTGACCACGAAACCGTGTCGAGTATGCAGTGTCCTGATAGTCGGCGAGATCGCCGGCCAGCCGCTCGATCATCTGGTCGAGTGATTCGAGGCGCACCGCCTGTATGCCGGCCGCTGCCTCGACGAGATCGGGATCGATGGCCCACTGGCGACCGAACCGGAACGCAGCGACATTCTGCTCGACGGCCACTCCGTTCAGCTCGATCGCCCGTTCGAGGCTGGCCGGTTCGATCGGAAGGGCCCCGATCTGGACCGCTGCGCCGAGCGTGAGGACGTTGGCGGTCGCAGTACTGCCGAACAGGCCGCGTGTGAGGGCTCCGGCATCGAGGTAGCGGTTCACGTCGGGCCTCGAGACCTCGTCGAGACGGTTGCGCAGTGCCAGCTGTTCGGGATACCGCTTGCTGTCCGGGTGCACCACCATGTCGCCGGTCGGCACCACGTCGACCGACCCGATCACGACGGTACGACCAGGAACGGCGCCATCTCGGTGCGAGTCGCCGGCGGCGGCGAGCATGTCGAAGGCCAGCAGGCAATCGACCCCTGCCGCAGTGGCGTGGTTCGACGATGCGGGCACGTCACGGGAGATCCGGACGTCGCTGGTGACCGGGCCGGCCTTCTGTGACAGCCCGGTCTGGTCGAGGCCACGCACATGAAACCCGTCGAACAATGCTGCGGTGCCGATCAACTGGCTCACCGTGATGACGCCGGTACCGCCGATGCCCGACAACCGAACGGTGAAGTTGTCGGGGTCGACGACAGGGTCGGGGATGGGCAGCGAGCCCGGTTCTGGAGCGGTGTGGCCGTTGCGTCGCTGCTGCTTCGCGTCGGGGTCGACGGTGACCGTTGCAAACGCCGGGCAGTCGCCCTTCATGCAGGAGAAATCGAAGTTGCAGCTGGTCTGGTGGATCGCTGTCTTGCGACCGTAGGGAGTATCGATCGGTTGCACCGACAGGCAGTTCGACTGATCGCCGCAGTCACCGCAGCCCTCACAGATCCGCTGGTTGATGACGACCCGGAACCCCGGGGTCTCGATCGTTCCACGGCTGCGACCGCGTCGCTTCTCCGCCGCGCAGGCCTGGTCATGGATCAGGATCGTGGTGCCCTTCACATCGGCCAGGACCTGTTGGGCTTCACCGATGCGGCCTCGGTCCCATACTTCGACGCCGTCGGGCAGCGACACGTTTGCGAGCCGGCCGGGGTCGTCGCTGGTGATGATGATCCGCTTGGCGCCCTCGGCCATCAGCATCGTCGCGATCTGTGGGACGTCGACGGCGCCCTGGGCGTCCTGTCCGCCCGTCATGGCGACGGTGCCGTTGTGGAGCAGCTTGTACGTGATGTCGATGCCTGCGGCGATCGATGCGCGCACCGCCAGCGAGCCCGAGTGGAAGAAGGTGCCGTCGCCCAGGTTCTGGACGAGGTGTTTGCGCTGGACGAACGGTGACATGCCGATCCACTGTGCGCCTTCGGACCCCATGCAGGTGAGCCCGACGAGATCGCCCGTGCGCTCGGGCTCCATGAACGCGACCATTGCGTGGCAGCCGATGCCGCCACCGACCAAGGTGCCGGGTTCGACCCTGGTGCTGGTGTTGTGAGGGCAGCCCGAGCAGAAGTAGGGCGCCCGGTTGACCGATAGCGGGATGAGCTCGCGAGCGGGCTGTGCGCGTTGCGGAACCAGTCGGTCACCGAGGCGGTTGCCGAGATGATGGCGCAGCGCAGGCATCAGTCGCTGCGCGTCGAGCAGCGAGTCGAAGGGCACGAGTACGTTGCCGTCCCCGTCGCGTTTGCCCCACACCCTCGGCCGATCGGTGACGTCGTAGAGAGCGTCGCGCATCAGCAGTTCGAGTGTCGGGTTCTTCTCTTCGATCACCAGCACGTCGGTGAGGCCGGCGGCGAACTGGCGCACGTCATGTCGTTCGAGTGGGATCGGCATCAAGAGCTGGAAGAGGCGAATGCCGGCATCGCGAAGCGCTTGGTCGTCGGCGAAGCCCAAGACGTGGAGGGCCTCTCGCACCTCGTGATAGGTGTGGCCGCAAGCGGCGATCCCGATCCAGTCGTCATCGGTGCGCACCGTGACCCTGTTGAGTTGGTTGATCGAGCCGTATTGGCGTGCGAGCTCGGTTCTGATCTCGAAGAACTCGCGCTCCATCTCGAGTGTGTGCGGCGTGATCAGGCGACCGTTGGGATGTGGTTGGAAGATCCTGCCGTCGATCTCGATCGTCGGGATGATCGGCAGCACTCGATCGGGGTGCACGTCGACGGTCGCCGTGCCGTCGGCGACCGGTGTGACGAGCTTGAGGCCCGACCAGATTCCGCACGCACGCGACAGAGCGACAGCGTGCCGGGCGATGTCGAGCGCCTCCTGCGGGTCACCGGGGAACAACAGCGGCATGTGGAGGTCGACCATCGTGGCGTCACTCGATGACGGGACGGTCGACGACTTCGCGCTCGGGTCGTCGCCCACCACCGCGACGACG
This sequence comes from Acidimicrobiaceae bacterium, assembly GCA_024641005.1. GTDB lineage: Bacteria > Actinomycetota > Acidimicrobiia > Acidimicrobiales > Ilumatobacteraceae > Ilumatobacter. The sequence goes on along the minus strand of JAHEDX010000086.1, from coordinate 728 downwards.
CCTCCGAACGGGGCGGTACTGGCGAACACGGCATGGCGGATTGCGTCGCCGGCGCGGTCGATCCCGGGACCCTTGCCGTACCACATGCCGAGGATCCCGTCGTACAGGCAGTCGTCGAGGGTGACCGCGAGCTGGCTGCCCATGACGGACGTGGCGGCGAGTTCCTCGTTGACGCCCGGTCGGTTCACGATCGGCAGGTCGGGCACGGTGCGCAGCGCGCGCTCGACTTCCTCGCCGAACGTGCCGACCGGTGAGCCCTGATAGCCGCTGATGAACGCGGCGGTGTTCAGCCCGTTGCGGCGATCGAGGCGAAGCTGATCACCGGGCAGACGAGCGATCGCCTGCAGGCCCGACAAGAAGACCCGGCCGTCCTCTCGTCGATACCGATCGGCGAGTTCGTACTGGCTTCCGGCCCCAGTGGCTTCGTTCCGGCCGGTCGGTCGTGCAGTGTCGGTCACCCGCTCAGTCTGCACCATCTGGCCGCCCTCGTCACGAGGACCGCAATCGCTCGAACGTCAGGCGTCCCAGAGCGTGGTCGTGTTGGCGCCGCACAGCACGACACCGATCCGGTCGCCGGCGGTACGAGGACGCCATGCGCCTGTCATCAATGCCGCCACGGGTGCTGCGGCGGCAGGTTCGACCAGGACGCGGAGCCATTTCCACAGATGCTCCCGGGCGGCAGTCACCTCGACGTCCGACACCACCACACTGGTCGCCCCGACCCGGTG
>JAHEDX010000156.1 GCA_024641005.1 Acidimicrobiaceae bacterium | reverse complement strand
ACCACGAGCACCGGATCAGGTTGTCGATCCACACCTTCGTCGTGCTCAGCCAGGGCCGGACGATCGTTATCGACACCTGCGTCGGTGCCGAACCCGACCGCCCGCTTCCCGCTGACCCCGCTTATCTGGGCCGTCTCGACGAGGCGATCGACGGCGGGTTGGATGGCGTCGACGTGGTGCTGTGTACCCATCTCCACTTCGACCACGTCGGCTGGAACACGATCGCCGTCGCAGGCGCCAGGGTGCTGACGTTCCCCAACGCGCGCTATCTGTTCGGCCGGCTCGAGTGGGAGTCGCTGGTCGGACACGACCACGACGGGCTCGCGGAGACGGCGGTGCAACCGATCATCGACGCCGGGCAGGCGCAGTTCGTCGACACCGACCATCAGATCACGACCGAGGTACGGCTCGTTCCCACCCCAGGACACACGCCGGGCCACGTGTCGGTGGTGATCGAGTCGCAGGATGCGTCGGCGCTGATCACCGGCGACATCGCCCATTCACCGATCCAGTTCGCCCATCCCCAGATCGCTGCGACCGGATTCGACACCGATTCCGACGAATCGACCTCGACTCGCATGATGATCGTCGACCGGTACGCGGACACCGACACGTTGCTGCTCGGCACCCACTTCGCCCCACCGACCGCCGGCCACCTCGTCCGCGACCGATCGAGCCGGATCAGACTCGTATCGAAGCGCTGACACGGACATCAGCGAGCCCGCTACCGACCTCCTGCCGCGCTGATTCGGGACGAAAGTCCGTAGTGGCGACCCCCTAGAAGTCCGTACATTTATATGTACACAGCGACTTGAACACAAAGGGGTCATCGCGATGATGCACAAGAGAATGGTCATTCTCGGAGCCGGCACGGGTGGCACACTCGCTGCCAACCGACTTCGCAAGCGGTTTTCGACGGCGGAGTTGGAGATCGATGTCGTCGACCAGGACAACCAGCACATCTATCAGCCTGGCCTGTTGTTCGTCCCGTTCGGCCTGACCGAGCCCGACGACATCGTTCGCAAGCGCGATCGCCAGCTCCACAAGGGGATCAACTACCACCAGAGCGAGATCGAGTCCGTCGATGTCGAGGCCGACGAAGTGCATCTGGCCAACGGAACGACGCTCGCCTACGACCTGTTGCTGATCTCGACGGGCACCAAGCTGCTTCCCGAGGAGACCGAGGGGCTCGACGGTCCGGGCTGGAACCGCGACGTGTTCACGTTCTACGACCTGCCCGGCGCCACTGCGCTGGCCGAGCGGCTGGCCAACTTCGATTCTGGTCACCTGGTGATCAACTTCTTCGATCTACCGATCAAGTGCCCCGTGGCACCGCTCGAGTTCGCCTTCCTCGCCGACTGGTACTTCCACGACCGTGGCGTCAGGGACGACATCAAGATCACCTATGTCACCCCGCTCGACGGGGCATTCACCAAGCCGGCAGCCTCTGCCACCCTCTCGAACCTGCTCGAGGAGAAGGGCATCAACCTCGTCACCGAGTTCACCACCGGCGAGGTCGACACCGTGGGCAAGAAGCTGATCAGCTACGACGGCACCGAGGTCGAGTTCGACCTCGCCGTGGTGATCCCGCTGCACGGTGGCGCCGACTACGTCCACAACTCGCCGGGCCTGGGCGACGAGCTCGGGTTCATCCCGTGCGACAACAAGACGCTGCAGTCCACCGTGAAGCCAAACATCTTCGTGCTCGGCGACGCCGCCGACGTGCCCACCTCGAAGGCCGGGTCGGTGACCCACTTCGAGGGCGAGGTGCTGGTCGAGAACATCGACGCCTTCCTGCACGAGCGCGAGATGGTCGAGCGCTTCGACGGGCACGCCAACTGCTTCATCGAGACGGGCTACTCCAAGGCATTGCTGATCGACTTCAACTACGAGACCGAACCGTTGCCCGGCCACTTCCCGGGCCCGGTCGGTCTGCCGCTGTTGAAGGAATCACGCATCAACCACCTCGGCAAGCTGATGTTCCAGTCGTTCTACTGGCACGGTCTGCTCCCGGGACGCGACGTCCCTGGCATCGGGTCTCACATGCCCGAGACCGGAAAGCACGAACTGCAGACCACGGGCAAGTCCTGAGCTGCACCTCATCCGAATCACACAACTTTTGTTCAACACATCGATCCTGAAGGGAACACCGAAATGACCAGCACCGTGATCGCCGGCAAAACCGTCGAAGTCAACGACGAGGGCTTCCTCGTCGATCCGAACGAGTGGACCGAAGAGATGGCGACCGAACTCGCCGAGCTCCATGGCGTCGCCACCCCCCTGACCGACCGGCACTGGGTGGTCATCAACTACATGCGCAAGGAGTACTTCGAGAACGGGACCGGAGCGACCGTACGCAAGCTCGGCAAGGCCTCCGGCGTCGACACCAAGGAGCTGTTCCAGCTGTTCCCGAAGGGTCCCGCCAAGCTCTCGGCCATGATCGCCGGCATCCCCAAGCCCAAGGGCTGCATCTGATCGCCTCCCCAGGCACAGACGCACGACACATCTTCACAACGACAAAGAGGTCACCGACATGACAAGCACCATCACCGACAACGCGACCGAAACGGTCGAGACGACGCCCGCGATCACCAAGGTGTCGATCATCGTCTCCAAGGGTTCGCTCGAGGGCATCTACCCGGCCCTGATCATGGCGAACGGTGCCCGTAACGAGGGCATCGAGGCAAATCTGTTCTTCACCTTCTTCGGCATGGACGCAATCCACAAGAACCGCCAAGATCACATCAAGGTCGCGACCGTCGGCAATCCCGGCATGCACATGCCCACCTGGATCGGAGGGATCCCCGGCTTCTCGTGGCTCGCGACGAAGATGATGTCGAAGAAGATCGAGGCGCTCGACTTCCCCGACATTCCCGAGTTCGTCGAGATGATCTCCGACACGGGCGCCGGCGTCTACGCCTGCCTCGCCTCGGTCGATCTGTTCGGCTGGAGCAAGGACGACCTCATCGAACAGGTCGAGGACATCATCACGGTCGGCGACTTCTACGAGATGGCCGCCGGCGGACAGATCATCTTCACCTGACCCCGACCGGCCCGACGTGTCAGCGCGTCGGTCGCACGACGACCGACGTGCCGGCACCCGTCGGCCACGATTGGAAATTCGATGACCGAGCACGACCATCCGACCCGCCGCAAGGAGCTCCATCAGGGCTACCGCGACCTTGCCCAGGCGATTCCCGACCAGATGAAGGGCTTCGGCGAACTTCACCGCTCGGCGGTCGCCGACGGCGCGCTGCCACGGACCAGCAAGGAACTGATGGCGGTGGCGATCGCCATCTGCATGCGCTGCGAGGACTGCATCACGTTGCACATGCACGACGCGATCAGAGCGGGCGCCACGCCCGAGATGGTGCACGAGGCGATCGGCGTCGCGCTGCTGATGGGTGGCGGCCCTTCGTCGACCTACGCCACCAGAGCACTCGAAGCCTTCGACCAGTTCTCGACCTGAGGCCCCCCTCGGGTCGAAGTGCCGGCGCACGCGTCCGACCCCTTCGCGTGCGCCGGCACGGCCGCGTCACGGCTCGCGTGCCCAACTCCACGGGTACTCCGGGGCCGAGACGGATCGAGCGACATCGGTGACGCTCAAGGGGGCAAACGTGTCGATCATCACCGCGAGTTCCTCGGTACGGTCCCGGTCGACGCTCGCCTCGTAGCTGCCGGGCTGTGGCCCGTGCACGAAGCCGGCGGGATGGAACGAGATCGACCCGACGTCGATGCCCGAACCGGCGCGGCTCATGAAGTTGCCGGCCGAGTAGAACAACACCTCGTCGCTGTCGGTGTTGGCGTGGTGGTAGGGCACCTTCACGGCATCGGGATGAAAGTCGTAGGGACGCGGTACGAACGAACAGATCACGAAGCCGGGCCCCTCGAACGTCTGGTGCACCGGCGGGGGCTGATGGACCCGTCCGACGATCGGTTCGAAATCGTGGATGCTGACCGCCCACGGATAGA
>JAHEDX010000029.1:40095-46705 GCA_024641005.1 Acidimicrobiaceae bacterium | reverse complement strand
CGAACTCCCACTGCTCCCAGAGCACGGCGAACGGCCACAGCACCTTGGCGTGGCGTACCTCGAGCCGGCCACGAAACAGATGGACATCGAGTTCGATCGTGTCGGCAACCGCGAGCGCCGGTGCGATCAGACGGGGCTCGTTTCCGGCCCGGTGAGCGATCAGTTCCACGCTGCCATCGTGGCGCAATCCAGTGGCGCCCGCCACCACTCGATGGGACCGAGTACCGGGTACTCGGCGCGACCGTCGATGATGAGCCGGTTGCACGTCCGTTCGATGACTTTGTGCCCTGTCGCCACATGACCTGGTCCGACACGTTGGATTCGTGAAGATCTGTCCGTCAGGCCCGGATCGAGGCGTACCGCTGACACGCCCGGTCGCCGGTGTCGATCGGCCACGACGATGATTCCACTGTTCTTGAGCAGCGCCATCGCCGCTGCGATCGCTCTGGGTGGGAGCTATTGGCTTGCTCGTGCACTGCGCGCCCGCGGTCGCAGCCAGCCCATCCTGCAACGAAACGCCGACAACCTGGTCGCGCCCGAGCATCAGCACAAAGCCGGCACGCCGACGATGGGCGGAGTCGCGATCCTGGCCGCGGCGTTGCTGGGGTATCTCATCAGCCACGTTCGCCCGGGCGTCGTGTTCTCGAATCAGACCCTCGTCGCGTTCGGGGGAGTCATGCTGATGGCCGGTATCGGCTTGATCGACGACGTGAAGAAGGTCAAGGCTCGACAGAACAGAGGCCTGTTCTGGAAACTCAAGGGCGTCATCACGCTGCTGGCGTCGTTCGCAATCGCGGCGGCATTGGTGGTGTCGACCGACATCGACACCAGGGTCTCCTTGACGCGAGCAGATTTCCCCGGTTGGGATCTCGGCCCCGTCGGTTGGACCATCTGGGCGGGCCTGATCATCTTCTGCACCGCGAACGCGGTCAACGTGACCGATGGGCTCGATGGCCTGGCCGCGGGGTCGGCATTGTTCGGGTTCATCGCGTTCACCGGTATCGCCTACGCGGGTTTTCGAACCCCCGAGGTGTACGGGTCGATCGTCAATCCCTACGACCTGGCGGTGTTCTCCGCAGCGTTCGGTGGGGCGTGTGTCGGATTTCTCTGGATGAACGCAGCACCGGCGCTGATCTTCATGGGCGATGTCGGTGCGCTCGGCATCGGCACTGCCCTGGCCGTGTTGGCACTCACGACCGATACTCATCTGCTGTTGCCATTGATCTGTGGGCTCAACGTTCTGGAGATCGGTTCGGTGGCGTTGCAGATGGGCGTGTTCCGTGCATCGGGCCGTCGTCGCCGCTTGTTCCGCCTGTCGCCGGTGCATCACCACTTCGAACTGGCCGGCTGGCCGGAAACGCGGGTGATCATCCGTTTCTGGTTGATCGCCGGCCTGTTCGTCGCGACGGCGCTTGGCGTCTACGTCGCCGACTTCACCGAACAGGTCGGCAAGTGACGATCTGGTCTGCACCGCGTCGACAATTCGGTTAGAACATGGCGATGCCCGACGGATCTGCCAGCATCGTCATCAAACGACCGATCAGCGAAGTGTTCGACGCGATCGCCGACATCACCCGCATGGGGGAATGGAGCCCCGAATGCCGCGCCGGCCGTTGGATCGATCCTGCGACCGGTCCTGCAGTCGGTGCCCGGTTCGAGGGTGACAATGTCGCTGCGCTCGGGCCCGTGACGCTCAAGAGATGGACGACGACGTCGGAGGTCACGGCCTGCGTCCCCGAGGAGGTGTTCGAGTTCGTCGCCGAGGGCTATACGACGTGGCGGTACGAGTTCACCGAGCTCGATGGCGCCACCACGGTGACCGAAACGTTCCACCACGCTCCGTACTCGGGGTGGCAGAAGTACGTCTACGGCATGCTGCTGCGACGGTCGGCGGCGATGGTCACCGGCATGAATCAGACCCTTGCCCGCGTCAAGGAACGACTCGAAGCGTCGTAGCCCTGGGGTCTCGTGGACGGGTCTTCACCGTTCGGGACTCCGTACGAGCCATTCGCCCCTAGGGCGTCGGCAATCGTGTCGCCGATGATGGTGCCATGGACCGCTTCGAACTCGCGCACGTCGTCATCCACGGTCACGACGTCAGATACCGGCGCGGTGGTGCTGGCGACACCGTGCTGCTGATCCACGGGCTCGCCGGGAGTTCGCATACATGGCGAGCGACCCAACCTTCCCTGGCTCGTACCAACGACGTCATCGCCCCCGACCTGCTCGGGCACGGAGAGTCGGCCAAGCCGATGGGCGACTACTCGCTCGGCGCTTTCGCGAGCGGCTTGCGCGACCTGCTCGCGGTGCTCGATGTGCCGAGCGCGACGATCGTGGGGCACTCGTTCGGTGGGGGAGTTGCGATGCAGCTCGCCTACCAGCACCCCGAGCTGTGCGACCGGCTGGTGCTGGTCGGCAGTGGCGGACTGGGTCGCGAGGTGAGCTGGCTGCTTCGGCTGGTCACGCTGCCGGGCGCCGAGCACCTGATGCCGCTCGTCTTCCCCCGGCTGGTCGCCGACCGGGGCGATGATCTGAACAGGCTGTTGTCGCGAGCAGGAGTTCGCGCTCCACGCCTCGGCGAGATGTGGCGTTCGTACGCGTCGCTGGCCGGCACCGCGGACCGCAAGGCGTTCGTGCGAACGATTCGCGGGGTGATCGAACCGGGAGGGCAGACGGTCAATGCGCTCGATCGGCTGTACCTGGCGGCACACCTGCCCACCTTGATCGTGTGGGGCGAACGCGACGACATCATCCCGGTTCGGCACGCCCATGCTGCCCACGAGGCGATTCCGGGAAGCCGTCTCGAGATCCTCGAAGGGGTCGGTCATTTCCCGCACGTCGAGGCGCCCGATCAGTTCCTGTCCGTGCTGACCGAGTTCCTCGAGTCGACGCCACCCGGCCCGACAGCTCCGGGCAGCCTGAGCGATCTGATTCGCGCTCGCTGAACGGTCGGCAGCGCACCTGTTCCACCGCGAGCTGGATGGATGCCGCGTCAGTGCCGATGGCCGCGGAGTTGATCGATCTTGCGACGGTCCCGTTTGGTCGGTCGGCCCGTGCCCCGATCACGCACCGCGAACAACGGCCGCACGGTGTCACGCTCGGGCGGGGGTGGGCTGTGATCGTCGAAGCACTCGACCGCCACCGACGCGCCCACTCGTTTGGAGATCACTCTGGTGACGTCGACGACGCGCTGGCGCTGGTTGACCAACGCTTCGACGCGGTCGCCCACCTGCACCGCCGTCGATGGTTTGGCCGGCTTTCCGTTGATCTTGACATGGCCGCCCCGGCAGGCCGCTGCCGCATCCGAGCGCGTCTTGGTGATCCGGACCGCTGGGAGCCATTGATCGATGCGAATCGTGTCGATCAGACAAGTGTGTCATCCCGTCGGCGTGCTGGCCGACCTCTCGGTCGACGCCATCGCGAGACGCCATCGCGATCTCAGGGGGTGCGTCGCCGAAGCGTCGCCGCACCGCACCCGAGGGCAAGCACGGTCATGGCGACACTGATCCCGAGATCGAGGAGGACAGCGCTGCTGGCATCGGGCTCATCTGCGACCGCTCGGAGTGCGTCGTAGGCATAGGTCAGCGGGAGCACGTTCGAGATGATCTCCAGAGGTCGTGCCATCTCAGATCGGTCGACGATGAGGCCGCACAACAGGAATTGAGGGAGCACGAAGGCCGGCATGAACTGGATCGCCTGGAACTCGGTGTTGGCGAAGGCGCTGAGTGCGAGTCCCATCGACATGCCCAGCATCGCATTGGCGATCGCGACGGCGACGGCCAGCCACATCGGCCCCGCGACGTCGAGTCCGAGCACTCGGACGCCGACGGTGAGCGTCACCGTCGCCTGCACACATGCGACGACGGCGAACCCGATCGCGTACCCCAGTAGCAGCCCGAGCTTGGTGACCGGCAGCGCCATCAGCCTCTCGAGCGTGCCCGACCGGCGCTCTCGCAACATCGCGATCGATGCCACGAGAAACATCGAGACCAGCGGGAAGACGCCGATCAAGGGGAGGCCGGTCCGCTGGAACACGCCCGGGCGGGCATCGAACGCATAGTGCACCAGGATCAACAACAGGCTCGGCACCCCGAGCAGCATGGCCACCGTGCGTCGGTCGTGCTGGAGCTGTCGCAGCACACGGGTGGCGGTCGCCGTCGCTGTTCGCCACATCACGTCGAGCCCCGTTCGGACACGAGCGACAGGAAGGCATCTTCGACGGTGGACGCACCGGTACGGGTCAGCAGGTCAGTCGGCGAGCAATCTGCAAGGACGTGACCGTCCCGGAGCAGGATCAGCCAGTCGCATCGGTTCGCCTCGTCCATGACGTGACTCGAGACCAGCAATGTCGAGCCCGCTGTGGCGAGTGCGGCGAACTGGCTCCACAGCTCGTTGCGCAACACAGGGTCCAGCCCGACCGTCGGCTCGTCGAGCACGAGCACCGGCGGTTGGTTCAACAGCGCGATCGCCAACGACACGCGAGCGCGTTGGCCACCGGAGAGGTCGGCGACCCGCCGGTGCCGGTACTCCGCAAGGCGCACAGCGCCCAGTGTTCGTTCGACCTCGTCGTGGCCGACCCGAAGGAGTCGACCGAAATAGGAGAGATTCTCACCGACCGACAGGTCGACGTAGACGGACGGGTCCTGGGTGACATACCCGACGGCGCCGCGCCGGGATGCCGCGCCGGCGGGCTGGGACAGTACCTCGATCCTTCCCGACACGTTGGCCTGAACGCCCACGATCGCCCGCATCATCGTCGACTTGCCCGAACCACTCGGCCCGATGATGCCGATGACCTGGCCGGCCGGCAGCGAGAGGTCAATGTCGTGGAGGACGGTCCGTCCGCCCCTGTCGACCGACACCGAGCGGAACGAGACCGCCGGGTCCGACTCGCCGGCTCCTGGTTCGTCAGCCATGACCTGGCCCCGACCGGACCCGAGCACGCCCGAGGCTCGTGACCCCGGTCGGTACGACGAGCACCGGGATGTCGGTGAACTCGAGCAGATGTTCGGTCAGTTCACTGAGGCGCAGCACCATGTGGACCTCAGCTTGTTTCTGGCGGGGGAACCAGAACGAGTGGAAGCGATGCCTTGTGGAGCACCTTCATCGCGACACCCCCGACTCGGAGTCCGCTGAAACCTCCTGCGCCTCGCGTGCCGATCACGAGCAGGTCGGCGCCCCGCGCTGCCGCCACGTCGAGCAGCCCATCAGCCGGCCGAAAATCGCGGACGGCGACGACCTCGACGTGGACACCGTGGGAGCGAATGGGTGCGACCATCGCCTCGAGATCGTGCTCGACGGTTCGGCGCCAGTTCTGGTCGTCCCAGCTGGGTGTCCATTCAAGGACCGGCTCGTCGACCGAGAGTGCGATGACAGACGCGCCGACGTCGGCGGCGAAGTGAGCGCACCAGTCGACCGCTGTGGCGGACTCGGCCGACCCATCGAGACCGATTGCGATCAGTCGAACCGGCAGGGACACATTCGAAGGAATGACCGCCAGCGGGCAGCGCGTGTGGTGCGCCGCATGTTCGACGACGCTCCCGAGATGGGCCATGCCCGGCTCGCCACCGCGACCCGAGCGACCCAACACAGCGAGATCGACGGATCCGTTGCCGGTCAGGCTCGTGATCACGTCTCGTTGGTCGCCTTCGATCAGCCTGGTCTCGACTGCTACGCCGGCGTCAACAGAGGGTCGGATCCACTCGCCCTCCAGGAAGGTGGTGCGTTCCTCGACCAGCCTGTCGTGTCGGCCGCGAGTCATCTCGATGAATGGTCGTTGATAGGCGTGCACCGCGACGATGCCTGCGCCGGTCTGCTGTGAGATCTGGACGGCCCACCGAAGCGCGGACTCTGAGCCGGTGGATCCGTCGACACCAACGAGCAAGCGTTTCACGTTCTACCTCCTTGTCCACCTCCATGATCAGCCCGCGCCGATCCCCGCCAGTAGGGGCTTTCGTCGCACCACGACAAATGCTGACAAGCCCCCGATCAAACAGTGCAGGCCGCTCGACCGACGCAGCGACCTGCGCGGAGAGGACCAGGGCATCCGGTCAGCCGCCGTCGAGCGACGAGTCGCTGTAGTCCTCCCACGCCTTCGCTGCGCCCGAATGACCGGCTTGGATGATGCTCGCCATCGAAGCGATCCCCGTGATCGCGACGGCAACCATCAAGGCCGGTCGAAGCCACGACGGTTCGATCCTCCCGCTCCGGTCGGCATCGGCCCGGGACGCGGCGCGACGCTCGAGGAACCAGGGCAACAGCACGTACAACGCGAGAACGACGAAGAACACGATCGCGAGCGTTTGGGCGCGATCTCCGGCCTCGGCGTGATCGTGCGCCGCCCGAGCGGCCGCCTGACCCTTCTTGGCGGCGATCTGTTTCTCGAGGCCTTCTCCACTCGCCGCGGCGAGCATTGCGCCCAGAGTGCCGATCGCTCCGACCGCCAGCACCACCCACTTGTAGCGCTCGTACCACGCCCGGCGGATCAGCATGACCACGACACCCGCCATCGCGAGCGGCAGCATGGCTACGGGAATGTGCACGAGGAGTGGGTGGGCAGGCAGCCCCATGAGTCGGTCCATTCGCCGGAGCGTAGGGCTGGGTGCATCAC
>JAHEDX010000029.1:2531-39995 GCA_024641005.1 Acidimicrobiaceae bacterium | reverse complement strand
GCCCACCGGCCGATCTCGTTTCGCGATCTGCTGACCCACACCAGTGGCCTCACGTACGGCGGCATGTTGCCCGGGTTGGGTGATCAGCACCCGGTCGATGTCGTGTACCGCTCGATGCAGATCCGCGGCATCGGCGTCGAGATGACGATGCCCGAGTTCATGGACAAGCTCGGACGGGTCCCGTTGCGGTTCCAGCCAGGCACCGCGTACATGTATTCGCTCGCAACCGACGCATGCGGGGCCCTGGTCGAGTTGATCTCGGGTGTTCCGTTTGCCGACTATCTGCAACACAACATCTTCGGGCCGCTCGGCATGGTCGACACCTCGTTCCAGGTCGCCTCCGAGAAAGTCCCCCGCTTCGCCGCGAACTACAGCCGCAACCCCGACAAGACGACCACCTTGTTCGACGACCCGATCACGAGCGCGTTCACGCGCCCACCGGCATTCACCTCCGGCGGTGGTGGTCTCACCTCCACGATGGCCGATTACATCCGATTCTGTGAGATGTTGCGGCGCGGCGGTGAGCTCGATGGCCAACGCATCATCGGGCCGAGAACGCTCGAGCTCATGAGGATGAATCATCTACCGGGAGGTCAGGATCTCGCTTCGCTCGATGTCGATCTGCTCACTCCGTATGGCAGCGTCGGAGTGGGTTTCGGGTTGGGTTTCGCCTCCACGGTCGACCAGGTCGCCACCGGGGCGCTGACCCGAGGCGACTTCTACTGGGGTGGGGCGGCCTCGACCGTCTTCTGGGTCGACGCGATCGAGGACATGTGGGTGATCTTCCTGACCCAGGTGATGCCATCGATCTCGTTCGACTTCCGCGGTCAGCTTCGCAGTTTGGTCTACAGCGCGATCGTCGACTGAGTTCGTCACCCCGACTCGGCCACCGATGGCGAGGCCGGGCAGACTCGACGAATGCGCATGCGTCTTCGCCAGATCGTGATGGTCGCCGCCGACCTCGAAGCTGCTGAACGCCGTGTCGAGACCGAATTGGGTGTCGAGCTGTGTTATCGAGACCCGGGCGTGGCTGCGTTCGGTCTCCGAAACGCTCTGTTCCCGATCGGCGACAAGCTGCTCGAGATCGTGTCTCCCACACAGGACGGCACGACGGCCGGTCGCCTGCTCGACAAGCGGGGCGGTGACGGCGGTTACATGGTCATCCTCGAGGTCGACGATCTGGGTCCGTTGCGCGATCTGTTCGACACGATCGGTGCGCGGGTCGTGTTCGAGGCGGTCGCGGACGGCATCGTCGGCCTGCACCTGCACCCGGCCGATGTCGGCGGTGCGATCTTGTCGGTCGACCGAACCGACGAGTGGGGCGAGTGGCCCTGGGCGGGGCCCGATTGGCGAGATCACGTGCGACGCGACGTCGTCACCGAGGTGCTCGCCGTCGAGATCGAGGCCGGCGACCCCGATGCGATGTCCTCTCGCTGGGCGAGTGTCCTCGGCCGTGAGGCCATGGGCCGCACGATCGTGCTCGACGAGGGCGAGATCCGATTCGTTGCAGCGGGCGATCGCGGGGAAGGCGTCGCCGGGTTCGTGCTACAAGCTGCCGACGCCGAGCACGCCGGACGCATGACGATCTGCGGCTGCACCTTCGAGTTGGTCGCCCCCTAGCGGCCCCGACGGTGGCGGTGGCCGGTCACGTCGGGGTGATGACGCCGCTCACTCGCCGCGGAAGACGGGGCTGCGTTTCTCGACGAAGGCTGCAGCGGCCGCCCGGTGGTCGGCGGTCGACATCGACCGAACCATGTTCGCCGCCTCGCCGTCGAGTGCGGTCCCCAGGTCGCAGGTGATCGCGCGTTGAGGTTCTCCTTCATCAGCCTGGTGGCGATCGGCGCACGGTCGGCCAGCGCCTGGCACGATGACAGGGCCGCTTGCTCGAAGCCCTCGTTTGGGGAGTACCTGATCGACCATGCCGAGCTCGCGGGCTTCGTTCGCCGACAGGCGAGGAGAGGTGAAGTACAGCTCTTTCGCCTTGGCGGTGCCGACCAGCTGAGTGAGGAACCAGGACCCGCCAAAATCTCCTGAGGCGCCGACACCGGCGAACGCTGTCACCAGCACGGCTCGTTCGGCGGCGATGCGGATGTCGGCAGCGAGGGCGATCGAGAGCCCAGCGCCCGCAGCAGCACCCGGCAGCGCAGCGACCACGGGCTTGGGGAACAGGTGTACACCGAGCGATACCGAACGCTGTCATTTGCGAAGCTGAGCGATTCGGTCCTCCGGCGCGGTCGCCTGCCCTGAGCGCGCAACCCGGTGCGATGCGACTCGTTCATGCCTTTCACGTCGCCGCCGGCACAAAAGGCGCCGCCTGCGCCGGTGATCATCACGGTCCGAACCTCGGGATCGAGCGCCATGGCCGGTAGTGCTGCCTCGAATCCACCGTAGACCTCGTGTGACAACGCATGCGCCGCCTGAACCGATGCGGTTCGCCGATGATCAGTCGGCGGTTCGAGAACGCCAGGCGCGGGCGCGTGAACGTATCGATCTCGGATGTTGCACCACTTCGGCGCGGCGGGCGATGACGTCGTTGACCTCTGCGCCGATCACCAGGACGAGACTGAGGACGTACACGAGGCTCAGCGCCAACAAGATGGCCCCGACACTCGACTGCACCTGATTGGCGTTCCCGGCGAATCGCACGTACAGAGCGAACAACTGGCTCGCGACGATCCAGCCGAGTGCCGTGACCATCGCTCCGGGCAGGTCGTATCTCCAGGGTGTCCGATGATTCGGCCCGACGTGGAACAGGGTCGTGCACCACAACACCACGCCGACGAACACCGCGGGAACCGTGAGCCATCGGGTGATGTCCTTCAGCGGCAGCGACGGCAGGACCGCCAGGATGGTCGCCGATCCTGCGGCCACCACGATCGTGCCGATCCCGAGCCCGATCGCCGTCAGCCGAAGTTCCCACCACGACCGACCGTCGTCGACCTCGTAGGCGACGTCCATCGCCCTGATCAGCCCGGCGAACGCCCGCGACAAGGTGAACAGCGCCAAGATCGTTGCGATCGTTGCGACCCGAGCATTCGAACCGTCGAACAACTCGGTGATCGCGGACGCGAGTGTCTTCGAGTCGACCAACGTGTCGGCGACGTATTCCTGGATCCCGGTCTCGACATCGCTCGCCACTGAGGTACCGGCGACGGCCTCCAACGAGCTGAGCGTGCTCACCAGGGCCAGGGCGGCGGCCGGGATGGACAGGATCGTCCAGAACGTGATCGAGGCGGCGAGGTCGCCTGCCTTGTCGTCCCGGTACTCGTTCCAGACGTCGACTGCCAGGTGCCACAGCCACCGGAGCAGCGCCCGTGGCGACAGCGGCGGAACGGGTGAGCGCACATCCTTCGTCATCGAGATCACCAGCGAGGGTACGGGCAAGTGGCGCCGACCGCGACCTCGGCCCTGTCGCGCCCGACCTCGCCGGTCGACCGGGCGGCGTGCCACGATCGGGGAATGCAGGCGATCGGGGCACCGGCTCCTTATGACATCTTCACCGACAACGAGCGGTGGGGAGATCTCGACGACTGGAATCGTTCGGCGGTCGCTCTGCACGAGCGAGGCGGCATCCATCGCATCGAACGCGACGGATTCAGCCCGTTCTGGGCGGTCGTCGACCACGCCGCAGTTCTCGGCATCGAGCGCAACCCGGCCATGTTCACGAACGGACCTGAGCCCGTGCTCGCTGCACGAGCAGCGATCGACTCCCGGTTGATGGAGATCAAGACGCTCATCCACATGGATGCTCCCGAACACTTCAAGTACCGGCGTCTCACCGCCGACTGGTTCAAACCCGCGAGCATCAAGCGGCTCGGCGACCGCCTCGACTCGTTGAGTCGTGAAGCCGTTGGCAAGCTCGAAGCGCTCGGCGGCGAATGCGACTTCGCGACCGAGATCGCTCTGCCGTACCCACTCCAGGTGATCCTGAGGATCCTGGGCTTGCCCGAGCAGGACTACCCGCGCATGTTGATGCTCACGCAACAGCTGTTCGGGGGAGAGGACCCCGATCTGCAGCGTGATGCGCCGACACCTGAGGTGGTGGCCGAAGTGCTGATGGACTTCTACGGCTATTTCAGTGCGCTCACCTCCGACCGTCGCTCTGCGCCCACCGACGATCTCGCCACACTGATCGCCAACGGGCGGATCGACGGGGAACCGATGCCCGATCTCGAGACGATGGGCTACTACACGATCGTCGCGACTGCTGGCCACGACACGACCTCCAGCGCTATGGCCGGCGGTATGCAGGCGCTGATCGACCACCCCGAACAACTGGCCCGCCTGCAGGCCGAGCCGGATCTGTTGCCCAATGCCGTCGAGGAGATGATCCGTTGGACGGCACCGGTGCGACACTTCATGCGCACCGCGCAGGAGGACACCGAGGTGTGTGGCCAGCAGATCAAGGCGGGCGATTGGTTGTACCTGTCGTACAAGGCCGCCAATCTCGACCCGAAGGTGTTCGACGATCCGTTGCGATTCGACATCACCCGGCCCAACGCCGACAAGCAGGTGTCGTTCGGCTACGGCGTGCATTTCTGTCTCGGTGCTCAGCTCGCCCGCAACGAACTGAGGTCGTTGTTCTCGCATCTGGTGCCACGTCTGGAGTGGATCGAACTGGCCGGCGACCCGAGCACGATGAAGAGCACATTCGTGGGCGGCCACAAGACGCTGCCGATTCGTTACGAGCTGAAGGGTTGAGCAGCATGGAACGGGCCTACACCGGCAAGTGGTACGAGGAGTTGACACCAGGACGCGTGATCCAACACGCGATTCGGCGCACCATCACCGAGTCGGACAACGTGATGTTCACGTCGATGACCATGAACCCTGCCTGGTTGCACCTCGATTTCGACTACGCGGAGAACGAGACCGAGTTCGGCCGGCCGATCGTCAACTCGATGTTGACGATCGCGATGGTGATCGGCATCAGCGTGCACGAGACCACGCTCGGTACCACCGTCGCCAATCTCGGATTCAGCGAGGTCGTGTTTCCCGCGCCGCTCTTCCACGGTGACACGCTGCGCGTCGAGACCGAGGTGCGCTCGGCGCGCGAGTCGAGATCGCGTCCGTCACAGGGAATCGTCACTTTCGAGCACCGTGCGTTCGACCAACACGGCACCCTGGTGTGCCGGGCAGTCCGCGACGCGCTGATGCACAAGCGCCCGTCGGCGGACGATCAGGCCTGACGCTCAGGTGTCCCCGAGGGCGATGACCCGACGGGCCTGGGTGGCGAGCGGCTCGTCGACCATCTGCCCCTCGAAGTCGATCGCCGCCACTCCGGCGTCCGAGGCCTTCTCGTAGGCGGCGAGGAGGCGCCGGGCGCGGTCGACCTCGTCGGCCGTCGGCACGAACGAATCGTTGGCGATCTGCACCTGGCCGGGGTGGATGCAGAGCTTGCCGGCGTACCCCATTGCCCGCGCCTCGACCGCTTCTCGCGTGAACCGCTCGTCGTTGCGGAAGTCGGTCACGACCTGATCGAGTACGGGCACACCCGCCAACCGGCCCGCCAGCGCCACGGCTGAACGTGCGTACAGCACCTCCTGGTTGTCGTGGGTGCGCGCACCGCCCATGTCGGCGATGAAGTCTTCGGCTCCGAAGTAGCCCGCGATCACTCGGGGATGGGCCAACAGCGAGCGTGCATCGGCGACGCCGAGCGCCGTTTCGAGACCTGCCAGCACGCCCAGATCGGGGAACCCGGCGAGGTCGAGTGCTCGAGCGACGGCGTCGAGTCCGCCGATCGTCTCGATCTTCGGTACCACCACGGCCGTCAGATGTGCAGTGAGCCCGCCATGAATGTCGTCGAGGAACCACTTGGTCGGCTGACCGTTGACGCGCACCATCACCTGACAATCAGCGGCGGTCAGCTGTGGGGCCAACCTCCTGGCGTTGGAACGACCCTCGGCCTTGGCGTTCGCCGGAGTGGCGTCCTCACAGTCGATCACGACGGCATCCGCTCCACGTTCGGCCAACTTCACGACGAAGTCCGGTCGGACCGCCGGGGCGAACAGCAGCGAACGCAGCCGGCCGATTCGTTTCACGAGCCGCCGACCATCGACCGCTTGGCGACCTCTTCCAGCATCACCTCGGTGGCGCCGCCGCCGATCGGCAGGATCCGAGCATCGCGATACATCCGTTCGACCGGGGTCTCGCGCATGTATCCCATGCCGCCGTGGAACTGCACGCAGTCGTACATGATCTGGTTGATCGCCTCTGCACCGAACGCCTTGACGCCCGACATCTCCTTCACGTTGTCGATGCCCTGGTCGCCCAACCATGCAGCGTGGTACATCGAGGAGCGAACGGCGTCGAGCTTGGCCTGGTTCATGGCCATCCGTTGGCGAATCGCGCCGAGATCGTAAAGATGACCCTCGAACGCCTTGCGCTCTTGGGTGTAGGCCAGCGTCTGGTCGATCGCGGCCTGCGCCGCCCCCGTCCCCATGCCGATCAGCACCATTCTCTCGTTCTGGAAGTTTCGCATCGTCTCGTAGAAGCCGCGGTGCACGGTGCCCAACACCTGGTCGTCGTGCACCCAGACGTCGTCGAGCACCAGTTCGGCGGTGTCGCTGCAACGCCAGCCGTGCTTGTCGAGCTTCTTCGCCACCGAGAAACCCTCGGTTCCGGCCGGTACGAGGAACATCGTGATGCCGTACCTGTTGCCGGGATCGGTCTTGGCAGCGACGATCGTGAGGTCGCCGTACACGGCGTTGGTGATGAAGGTCTTGGTGCCGTTGATGCGCCAGCCGTCACCGTCCTTGACCGCGCTGGTGCGGATGCCCGCCACGTCGCTGCCGGCGTCGGGCTCGGTGACCCCGATCGACAAGATCGTCTCTCCCGACATCATGCCAGGCAGCCACCGCTCGTGCTGCTGGGGAGAACCCGAGTGCACCAGATGTGGGCCCGCCATGTCGGTGTGCACGAGCACCGTCACGTCGAATCCGGCGTACGTGGACGATCCGAGCGCCTCGGCCAACGTTGCCGAAGCGAGCATGCCCATCCCGAGTCCACCGAGTTCGTCGGGGACCCGCAGGCTGAACATCCCCAGCGCACCCATCTGTCGGAGCACCTCTCGGGGTACCTTGCCGTCCTCCTCCCACTGATCGCCGTGGGGAACGACCTCGTTCGCGACGAACTCGACGGTCTGGTCGTAGATCGCCTGCAGTTCGTCGGTCATGTAGATGTTGCGATGGGTCATGGTGCGGTGTCCTCCGAGTGTGGCGGCGATTGGAACGTGACGAGTACTTGTTGGGAATCGACCTGATCGCCGACTGCGACGGTGACATCGGCAACCGTGCCGTCGACCGGTGAGGTCAGGGAGTGGAGCATCTTCATCGCCTCGATGACGACGCACGTGTCGCCGGCGGTGACCGTTTGGCCCGTCGCGACGCGGACCTCGGCGACGACACCGGGGAACGGTGCGAGGACCTCGTCACCGTGCGCTGCGCCGCTGACAGCATCGCCCGCCCAGATCTCCGATCGATCGGGCACCGTGAAGTGGTGTGGGTATCCATCGAGGGTGACCGTGACGGCGCGGCGACCGCGGTCGAGTTTGGTGCGGGTGCGACGGGTCGCGCCGCCGGCCGCTGTATCCGGGTCGTATGCGCCGGGGTATGCCGAATAACCCTCGACGACCACCGCGGCCGCTGCGGCCCACTCTGACGGCTTGGCCTCATGGAGTGCGCCGTCGATCGAACGAACTACGAGTGGCACGTCCGGGCGGTGGGGCGTCAAGCGCAGGTCGGCGAGCTGCTCGAACACCGTCCAGCTGTGGGTCGACGAGGTGCCGCCCCACGCGCGGGCGGCGAACGGTACGGCTGGTACCGGGTCGGCCGGGATCGGGGTCTCGTCGAGGAAGCGGGTGGTGACACGACCCTCGACGACCGGCTCCTGGTCGACGAGCCACCGGTGGAACGAAGCGGTCGTGACCAGTCCCTCGATGTGCAGCCCGTCGAGGTACCCCCGCAGGGTCTCGAGCGCAGCCGGGCGGTCGTCGTCCCAGACGATCAGCTTGGCGATCATCGAGTCGTAGAAGGGCGTGACGTCGTCGCCGTCGCGGACGGCGGCGTCCCAGCGGAACCGACCGGTCGGAGGGCCGCTGAACAGGCGCGCGAAACCGACGTCCAAGCGCTCGATCGTGCCGATGTCGGGCGTGAAGCCGTCTGCCGGATTCTCGGCGTTGATGCGGCACTCGAACGCGTGGCCCGTGAACGTGACCTCGTGCTGCCCGATCGGCAACGGTTCGTCCTGTGCCGAACGGATCATCAGCTCGACGATGTCGAGCCCGGTGACCTCCTCGGTGACCGGGTGCTCGACTTGCAGCCGGGTGTTCATCTCGAGGAAGTAGAAGTCGCCGGTCGTGTCGTCGACGATGAACTCGACGGTGCCTGCCGAGTCGTACCGCATCGCAGCGGCGAGGGAGAGGGCGGCGTCGTGCAGGCCCAACCGGGTGGCGTCGGGGAGGTTCGGTGCCGGGGCCTCCTCGAGCACCTTCTGGTAGCGGCGCTGCACCGAGCACTCGCGGGTGCCGAGGTGGAGCACGTTGCCGAGCCGGTCGCCGACGATCTGGACCTCGACGTGGCGCGGACGCTGGATGTACCGCTCGACGATCATCGCCCCGTCGCCGAAACTGCGTTGAGCCTCGGTGGACGCCTCGGCGAGTGCCGACGCGAACTGCGAGGCGTCGTGGACGATCCGGATGCCCTTGCCGCCTCCGCCCGCGGCCGCTTTCACCAGCACGGGGAAGCCGATCCGCTCGGCTGCCGCCGCGAGGTCGTCAGGATGCTGCGAGGCGTCGTAGCCGGGGATGATCGGGACACCGGCGTCGGCGGCGATGCGGCGCGCCTCGATCTTCGAGCCCATCCGCTCGACCGCCTCGGGGTGTGGCCCGATCCAGAGCGCGCCGGCATCGACGACGGCGCGGGCGAACGCCGCGTTCTCGGCGAGGAACCCGTACCCCGGGTGCACCGCGTCGGCCTGCGTCTCACGGATCGCGGCAAGCAGGCGCTCATGCGACAGGTACGACTCGGCGAGGGACGCCGGGCCGAGCCGGTACCGGATGTCGGCCTCCTGGACATGGGCCGCGTGCTGGTCTGGGTCGCCGAACACGGCGATCGTCTGGTGACCGAGCCGGCGGGCGGTGCGGATCACGCGGCGGGCGATCTCACCGCGGTTGGCGATCAGGATTCTCATGGCATCGACCTTCCGTTCACATCCGGTACACGAGGCCACGGCCGGGCGCGGGCTCGTCCTGGCGGGCGGCGAGCGCGAGGCACAGGCCGAGGACATCGCGGGTCTGCCCGGGGTCGATCAGGCCGTCGTCCCAGAGGCGGCTCGTCGCGTAGTAGGGGTTCGACTGCGTCTCGTACTGCTCGCGCACCTCGGCCCGCAGTGCGGCGATCTCGTCGTCGGTGGTCTCGTGGCCCTTCATGCCGGCGAGCCGGATGTCGACCAGCACCGTCTCGGCGGTCTGGGCCGACATCGTGGCGATCCGTGAGTTCGGCCACGCGAAGAGGAAGCGGGGCTGGAAACCGCGCCCGCACATGCCGTAATTGCCCGCCCCGTAGGCCCCGCCCGTCAGCACCGTGTAGCGCGGTACGGTCGCGTTGGCGACCGCGGCGACCATCTTGGCGCCGTGCTTGGCGATGCCGCCGGCCTCGGACTCACGGCCCACCATGTAGCCGGACGTGTTCTGCAGGAACACCAGTGGTACCCGGCGCTGCTCGCACAGCTCGATGAAGTGGGTGGCCTTGAGCGCAGCCTCCGAGAAGATGATGCCGTTGTTGGCGATGATGCCGACGAGATGGCCGTGGATGCGGGCGAAGCCGGTGACGATCGACTCGCCCCAATCGGGCTTGAACTCGTGGAACCGCGAACCGTCGACGATGCGGGCGATCACCTCGATCGCCTCGAACGGGACGCGGTCGTCGGCGGAGATGACCCCGTACAGCTCGGCGACTTCGTGGGCGGGCGGTTCGGCGTCGGATGTCCAGTCGAGCCACGCTTGGCGGTCGCCGAGACGGCGACGCGACGTGGTCTCGCAGATCTCGCGCAGCTTTCCGTATGCCTCGCGCTCGGTCTGGGCGAGGTAGTCGCTGACGCCGGAGGTGTAGGTGTGGAGCCGCGCGCCGCCGAGGTCGTCGGGTTCGATGATCTCGCCGAGCGCGGCCTTCACGATCGGGGGGCCGCCGAGGAAGATCCGCCCGATGCCCTCGACCATGATCACCTCGTCGGACAGGGCGGGCACGTAGGCGCCGCCGGCCGTGCAGCCACCGAGCACGACGGACAGCTGGGGGAGTCCGGCCGCCGAGAGTCTCGCCTGCCGGTAGAACGAGCCACCGAAGTGGTCCTTGTCGGGGAAGATCTCGTCCTGGAGGGGCAGGAACGCGCCGCCGGAGTCGACGAGGTAGATCACGCCGAGGTCGTTCTCGAGTGCAATGTCCTGGGCGCGGACGTGCTTCTTGATCGCCATCGGCACCAGCGAGCCACCCTTCACGGTGGCGTCGTTGGCGATGAACATCCACGGCACGCCGTGGACGACACCGACACCGGTGACGATGCCGGCACCGGGGACCTCGTCGTCGTACTGCCCCCATCCGGCGAGCGTCGAGAGCTCCATGAACGCAGTGCCCTCGTCGATCACCATGTCGATCCGGTCGCGGACCATGATCTTGCCGCGCGACAGATGACGCTCGATCGACCTGTCGCGCCCGCGTCCGCCGCCGATCGCCCATCGTTGCCGCTCGCTCAGCGTTCTCGCCTCGCCGGTGTTCGCTGTGACGTTCGTAGCGAATTGCTCGGACGAGGTGTCGATCTTCGACTCGATCGGTCTCATGCCGCGACTCCGTTCCAGAACTGATGGGTGATGGCTGTGGCAAATCGGTCGAGGTTGCCCCGGCTGGGGTCGAACCACTCGACCGATGAGTTCATGGCTCCGAACAGGACCAGGCGGCTGACATTGACGTCGATGGTTCGCGCGATCGCCCCGTCGGCCTGGAGCTCTCGCAGCAGTTGGGTCCAGCGCGCCTCGTAGGCGTCGCGAATGGGCACGATCTGCTCGCGCACCGAGGCGGGAGCGGTTCGGAACGTCATGACGTGGGCCGCGGTGTAGGGGCCGTTCTCGTACAACGCCGCCAGGTGCGCCCGGACGTGCGCCTCGATGCGTGTCGCCGGTGTAGTGCTGCGAGCGACTGACTCTGCCTGGTCGAATGCCACCTGCATCACATCGATCCCGCGACGCAGGATCTCGGCCAGCAGGTCGTCCTTGGAGGCGAAGTGGTAGTAGATCGATCCGGCCTTCATCCCGACGACGTCGGCGAGCTGGCGCAGCGACGTGGCCTCGTATCCCCGGTTGAGGAACAAGGTGGCGGCCTCGTCCATGATGCGATCGCGGCCCGAGTCGACGGGTGCATCAGCTGTCTCCGTGGCGGCCATGCCGACAACCTACCTAACGACCGTTAGGTTGTCCAATGCTGGTCATCGCCGACCTCGGTCCGCCCGCCCCACGGGCGAGTGTGACGTGATCGCTAACCTGATGGATCGTCATGGCTACCACTGCGAGCAACTCGGGCATCACCGCTGTCGTCGTCGGGCTCGACGTCGGGGGAACCAAGACCAACGCCACCGTGCTCGACGAACACGGTCGGTTCCTGGTCGACCGCATGATCGAGACCCCGAGCAGGGTGGGCGATGGCCCCGAAGCAGCGCTCGACGCCATCCGTGCCGTGCTCGAGCTCGTGCTGCATGCAGCGGGTACGTCGGCCGTCGCGGTACGTGCTGTCGGCCTGGACACCCCGGGTCCGGCCAGTGCGAATGGAGTGATCGCCGCCCGCGGTGCGACCAATTTCTCGCAGCCCGAATGGTGGGGTTTCGATTTCCGGACCGCAGTCGAACGACACCTCGGCCTTCCCGTGATCTACAACAACGACGGTAACGCCGCTGCGTTGTACGCCCATGATCAACTCTTTGCCGACGAGGCGCATCGGCGATCGTCGGTCTCAGCGATCGTCGGCACGGGGCTCGGGGGAGGTGTCATCGAGCTGGGTCACGTCATCCGGGGAGCGACGGGCATGGCCGGTGAGCTCGGGCATGTACACATCCCGATGGACGGCCTGCTCGGCGACGGCCAACCGATGCCCAGCTGCAACTGCGGCTTCGTCGGCGATGCCGAGAGCGTCGCGTCGCTCTCGGGCCTCGAGCGCAACCTGCTGCCGTTCTGGTTGACGAGATACCCGGATCACCCGGTGGCCGCTCTACCGCTCAAAGACGCCGCTCGCCAGATCCGCTCGTACGGCGAGCAGGGCGACGAGATGGCGCTGCAGATCTTCGCACAACAAGCCCGCGCGATCGGACGTCTCTTCACCATCGCCGCGAACTTCACCGACCCCGACGCGTACTTCGTCGGTGGTGGAGTGATCGAGGCCGAACCACATTTCCGAACCTGGTTCATCGACACGGTCCGCGAATCCACCACATTGCGTGACGAGCAGCTCGCGGCCACCCAGTTCGCTCTGGTCTCCGACCTCGACATGGCCGGGGCCAGGGGGTCTGCGCTCGCAGCCCTGCACGCGATCAGGCCGTGAGCCGGGTCGCGCGTTCGTCGGCGTGTAGCGCCGGTCGCGGAGGCCGGTCGGGTCGGTAGGCCGTTCGCCCCTGGCGGATCCGCCGCGCTCGACGGCATCATGACGGTGGGAGACGCCTGCAGGCGTTCCCGCGAGCCGATCGTCGAGTGCCATGTCACAGAGACCGAAGGGTTCACTCCCACCGCCGCCACCGCTGAATCGACGTCAGAGCCGACGTCAGGGCCGACCAGCGCCACCGTCTCCCGGGCCGGTGCGTCGTCGGTGGTGGTTCGTCCCCCTGCTGCTGATCGGCCTCGTCATGGGGCTGTCGATGTTCCTGCCGTTGCCGGCGGCCGACGAGGCGGGATACGCGTCATTCCTGCAGGAGGTCGACGACGGACTCGTCGCATCGGTGACGGTGCATCCCGACAGCGGCGCAATCGATGTCGTCCGGACGAACGAGACCACCTACGTGGTCCAGGGGCCCAGCGACGGCATACCTGACTCCGACTTGGCGCGACTC
Source organism: Acidimicrobiaceae bacterium (assembly GCA_024641005.1). Classification (GTDB taxonomy): domain Bacteria; phylum Actinomycetota; class Acidimicrobiia; order Acidimicrobiales; family Ilumatobacteraceae; genus Ilumatobacter. The sequence goes on along the minus strand of JAHEDX010000029.1, from coordinate 26,915 downwards.
GACGCCGCCGACGTCGAACGGGAGTACGCGGCCTCCTCGTCGAACTGGATCCCGACGCTGCTGCTCACGCTGCTCCCGGTGTTGCTGATCGTGGGCGCGTTCGTGTGGCTGTCGAGACGGACACAGAGCCAGCTCACCGGAGTGACGTCGTTCTCTCGCAGCAAGGCCCGCGTGCACACCGCGGCGCGCACGGACATCACGCTCGATGACGTGGCCGGATGTGCGAGCGTCAAGGAAGAGATCGCTGAAGTGATCGACTTCCTCAAGTCGCCCGAACGTTTCCGAGAGGTCGGGGCCCGGATCCCGAAGGGCATTCTGCTGGTCGGGCCACCGGGCACCGGCAAGACGCTGCTGGCCCGAGCGATCGCCGGCGAGGCCGCCGTGCCGTTCTTGTCGATCACGGGCTCGGAGTTCCTCGAGATGTTCGTGGGGGTCGGCGCCGCCCGCGTGCGCGATTTGTTCGAGACCGCCCGGTCGAGCAGACCGTGCATCGTGTTCGTCGACGAAATCGATGCGATCGGTCGAAAACGCGGCACCGGTCTCGGCGGCGGCCACGACGAGCGCGAGCAGGCGTTGAACCAGCTGCTCGCCGAAATGGACGGATTCGAATCGACCGAGGGCATCGTCGTGCTCGCTGCCACCAACCGGCCCGACATCCTCGACCCCGCGCTGCTGCGAGCCGGGCGATTCGATCGTCAGATCGTGGTGCCGCTGCCGACGCAGGGTGAGCGCGCCCAGATCCTGGCAGTTCATTGCCGCGACAAGCGGCTCGGCACGGCCGTCGACCTCGACGTCGTCGCCAGGGGAACCCCCGGAATGAGTGGTGCCGAACTGGCCAACCTGGTCAACGAGGCGGCGCTGGCAGCAGTCCGGCGGGGCGCCGGCGAGATCACCGGCGTAGATCTCGAAACCGCTCGCGATCGGATCCTGATGGGAATCCGGCGTACGTCGCTGGTGCTCGACGAGGGCGAACAGCAGGTCGTCGCCTATCACGAGGCCGGTCATGCGCTGCTGGCCCAGGTGCTCGCTCACGCCGATCCGGTCCACAAGGTCACGATCCTGCCCGCCGGGGTCGCATTGGGCGCCACCCACCAACTTCCGATCCGAGAACGTCATCTGCACCGCCGGCCAGAACTCGATGATGCGCTCGCGGTTCGGCTGGGAGGTCGGGCAGCGGAGGAATTGGTGTTCGGTGAAGCCTCGTCAGGCGCTCAGGACGATCTCGTCGCTGCGACGCAGCTGGCGCGCACGATGGTGCGGGAGTGGGGTATGTCCGAACGTCTCGGCCATCTGGCTTGGGGGTCGCAGGGGGCCGTCTTCCTGGGCGAGGACCTGGTGCACACCCGCGATTACTCCGACGAGACCGCCCGCGTGATCGACGAGGAGACCGAACGCATCCTGGGCGAGCAGGCGCGTCGAGCGTTGGCAGTGTTGCGCCGCCACCGCACCGCGCTCGACTCGATCGCCTTACGGCTGATCGAACGCGAGACGCTGGCCGGCAGCGAGGTCGAGGCGATCATCTCCGGCAACCGAACGGCGCACGGCGCGGCTCAGCTGCCCTTCGACGTCGTGGCCGGCTGACGGGACAGACCCACAGTTGGCAGCGGTGCGCGGACAACGATCCGACACAGTGACCCGACCCTGAGAAGCCGCTCGGCACCTGCCAGCCAGGTCGTCAGCCGGTCGTCTCGACGTGGGCCCGCACCATCGTGGCGTCCTGGTTCAACCAGCCTTTCGAACCTGCATAGGCGATCATGCCGTCGAACGCGGTCACGAAGGATTCGTCATCGGATTCGGCAACGCCGGCCGATCGAAGTCCCTCGATCGACAGCCAGACGTGTTGGTCGTCGTCGCCACGTGCGCACAGGTCACCGAACTGCATGTCACCGATCACGCCGGGGCACTCGGCGTGCAGTCGGTCGAGCCGATCGGCATCGACGAGCGCCGGCGCAGCGGTGGGGGACAGCAGCACGATCATCACCTCATCATGGCTCAGTGCAGCGGAGGTGGTGAACCCCAGGTCACTCGAAGACGAGCGCGCCGTCGTCGAGGTCGGCGGTCGGCATGATGTCTTTCTCCGACCAGTAGTCCTGGGTGTGGCGCCACGGTTCGTGGTCTCCCTGCTTGGGGAGCAGGTGCATCCCTCGTTGCAGGTAGCCGGGATTGAAGTTCTCGGGGTCGACCCATGGCAGCAGTGGCATGTTCTCCTCGCCGGCGCGCAGTCGCGGAACCACGATGTCCGCTCCGCTGTCGTCCATGTGATGGAGCAGGCGACACACGAAGTCGGCGATCAGGTCGGCCCGCAGCGTCCAGCTGGCACGGAAATACCCGAACACCCACGCCATGTTCGGAATGCCGGTGAACATCGTGCCGTGGTAGGCAACGGTCTCCGAGAAGTCGATCGGCTCGTCATCGATCGTGAACGCGATGTCGCCGAGCACGTTCAGGTTGAAGCCGGTCGCCGTGATGATGATGTCGGCGTCGATCGTCTCGCCCGACGCAAGCGCCAGCCCGGTCTCGGTGAACGTGTCGATCTCGTCGGTCACCACCGATGCTTTGCCGTTGTTGATGCCTTCGAACAGGTCGCCATCCGGCACGAACGCGATCCGCTGGCGCCAGGGCAGATAGCTGGGCGTGAAGGCGGTATCGACGACCTCGGAGTGCTCGGGGGCCAACCGCGCACGCACGTCGCCGAGCAACTCGGCCTTCACCGCCTCGGGTTCGGTGAAACATCGCCTCGTGAACGCCGCCTGATCGAACAGGATCTTGCGGCGGACGATCTCGTGGATCCACGCCTCGTCGACATCGAGGTCCCGCAGGGTGTCGGCGAGTTCGTTCACATTGCGCCCCGAGATGAAATAGGTCGGCGAACGCTGCACCATCGTGATGTGTTCGACATCTGGTGCCATCGCCGGAATCATCGTCGCGGCAGTGGCGCCGGACCCGATGACGATCACCCGTTTCCCCTGATAGTCGAGATCATCCGGCCAGGTTTGCGGGTGCACGATCGTTCCCCGGAACCGGTCCATTCCGGGCCAGGTCGGGGTGTAACCCTGCGAATGGCGGTAGTAGCCCTGGCACATGTACAGGAACGATGCGGTGATCGTGAACCGGTCGCCGGTGGCGGAGCGCGTGCCCTGAACCGTCCACCTCCGGTCGTCGCTCGACCAGACCGCGGTGTCGATGTCGTGGCCGTACCGGATGTGGGGCGCCAGATCGTTCTCGTCGATCACCTCTGACAGGTAGTCGAGGATCTCCTGCGCGGTGGCGATCGGCTTGCCGGTCCATGGCTTGAAGCGATAGCCGAACGTGTACAGATCGCTGTCGGAGCGGATACCCGGGTACCTGTGGGTGCGCCACGTGCCGCCGAAGTCGTCCTGGCTCTCGAGCACGATGTAGTGCTTGTCGGGACATTGCTGCCGCAGGTGATACGCGGCTCCGATTCCGGAGATGCCGGCCCCGACTACGAGCACGTCGGTGTGTTCGGGTCGTGACGGATCGCTGTCGGCAGGGTGTTCGGTCGTGGCCGGGGCCGAAGTCATCAGGTGGTCCTCCTCGTTCGCTCCAGGGCACTCTGTTCTCGTGCTCGTGACCAGAGGCGAAGGGCCCCAGTCGCGCATCGATGGACAGCCCGTCGCATCGGTCGACGGGATTGTGCCGCCCGATCGTGTGGTGCGTCGAGACTCGGCGACGTGGTCGGCTCGCGCCGTCGGCCCATCGGCCGGGCACCCGAGCTGACCACTGTCGGAACGTAGAATCGATCCGAGTCCCTCAGAGGAGTGTGCATGAACCAGATAGGCGGAAGTGTCGGTTCGCCCACCGAGCCGGTGGTCGAGTTCGGTGTCGATCCATCCAACTACCGCCATTGGTCCGTCTCCGTGGATGGCCGAGTCGCCACGGTCACGATGGCGGTCAGCCCCGAGGCCGGGCTGCGTGACGACTACGAACTCAAGACGAACTCGTACGACCTGGGCGTCGACATCGAGCTGCACGACATCGTGCAGCGCCTTCGATTCGAGTACCCGGGCGTCAAGGCGGTGGTGTTGACGGGTGGTCTCGACAAGATCTTCTGCGCCGGTGCGAACATCCAGATGCTCGCCGGCTCGACCCACGTACACAAGGTGAACTTCTGCAAGTTCACCAACGAGACACGCAACTCGATCGAGGATGCGAGCGCCCATTCGGGCCAGACCTGGATCGCGGCGGTCAATGGCACTGCCGCCGGCGGCGGTTACGAGTTGGCATTGGCCTGCGACGAGATTCTGCTCGTCGACGATCTCGCGTCGGCAGTGTCGTTACCGGAGGTGCCATTGCTCGCCGTGCTGCCAGGTACCGGTGGGCTGACGAGGGTCGTCGACAAGCGACACGTGCGACGCGACCTGGCCGACGTCTTCACCACCCGCTCCGAGGGTGTCAAGGGTAAACAAGCCGTCGAGTGGCGTCTCGTCGATGCGATCGCCCCGAAGACCGCCTTCACCGCGCTGGTAGCCGAGCGGGCAGCCGAACGATCGGCCGAGTCGCCACGACCCGATGGATGTCCGGGTGTCGCCCTGCCCGTGTTCGGGAGCACGACCACGATCGAGGGCGATCGTCTGACGAGCAGGTATGTCGACGTGTCGATCGACCGCGACGCCGGTTCGGCGACATTCGTGGTGCGCGGCCCCTCGACGCCGCAGCCGGGCACGGCAGAGCAGCTCGTCGAAGCCGGCGCCGAAGGATGGTTGCTCGCCACCGCTCTCGAGCTCGATCACGCGATGTTGCACCTGCGCCTCAACGAGACGCAGATCGGTACCTGGCTGATGCGCACCGAGGGTGACTGCGACGCAGTCGTCGCTGCCGAAGCGGTGATCGAACGAGAGCCCGAGCACTGGTTCGTGCGCGAGGTGCGCCTGCTCTGGGTCCGCACCCTCAAGCGTCTCGATCTGTCCTCCCGATCGATTTTCGCACTTATCGACGAGGGGAGCTGTTTCGCCGGCTCGCTGGCCGAACTCGCCCTGGCTGCCGATCGCTCGATCATGCTCGACGGGCAGCGAGAAGGGAGTGGGGTGTCTGCGCCGATGATCGTGGTGACCGACGCCAACTTCGGTTGGTACCCGATGTCGAACGGGTTGTCGCGCATCGCGAGCCGCTTCTGGGGGCGCGGTGACGCCTACGCGGCGGTACGCGATCTGATGGGCAAGGACCTCGACGCGACGGCAGCTGCGTCGGCCGAGCTGATCACGTTCGCGATGGACGACATCGACTGGGACGACGAGGTGCCGGTCATGATCGCCGAGCGCGCCAGCTTCTCGCCCGACGCGCTCACCGGCATGGAGGCCAACTACCGGTTCGTCGGTCCCGAGACCGTCGAGTCGAAGATCTTCGCCCGACTCACCGCCTGGCAGAACTGGGTGTTCCAGCGTCCCAACGCGGTCGGTGAGGCGGGCGCACTCCAGCGCTTCGGTACCGGATCCCGGCCCGCATACGACACGAATCGAGTCTGAGCATGAGTGGCGCATTCACCCCCGTCGACATCGATGCCAAGATCCCGAACAATGTCGGCCTCGCCGACGATCGGCGCCTGCAGCGTGCACTCGAGAACTGGCAGCCCCGGTTTCTCCAATGGTGGCGCGACCTCGGCCCGGTGGCCTTCAAGGAGAACCCCGTCTACCTGCGAACCGCCGTCTCGGTCGGGCGAGACGGATGGGCCAACTTCGACCACGTCTCGATGCCCGAGTACCGATGGGGTGTCTTCCTCGCCGACCCCGAACCGGACCGCACGATCGCGTTCGGTGATCACCGGGGCGACGCGGCGTGGCAGGAGGTCCCGGGCGAGTACCGCTCCGATCTGCGTCGCCTCCTCGTCGTGCAGGGCGACACCGAACCGGCATCGGTCGAACAGCAACGCCACCTGTGCCTGACGGCGCCGTCGCTGTACGACATGCGCAACCTGTTCCAGGTCAACGTCGAAGAGGGCCGCCACCTCTGGGCGATGGTGTACCTCCTGCACCGATATTTCGGCCGCGACGGCCGCGACGACGCCGACGAGATGCTCGAACGCCATTCGGGCGATCTCGACAATCCTCGGATTCTCGGTGCCTTCAACGAGCAGACGCCCGACTGGCTGTCGTTCTACATGTTCACCTACTTCACCGACCGCGACGGGAAGTACCAGCTCGCCTCGTTGCGTGAATCCGGCTTCGACCCGCTGTCGCGCACTTGCGACTTCATGTTGAAGGAGGAAGCCCACCACATGTTCGTCGGCGCGACCGGGGTCGGCCGTGTGGTCGAACGAACCGTGCAGCTGATGAAAGATCACGACACCGACGACATCAGCCGGTACGGCGGCATCGACGTCGACACGTTGCAGAAGTACATCAACTTCCACTTCAGCGTCTCGCTCGATCTGTTCGGCGCCGAGACGTCGACCAATGCTGCGAACTATTTCGCCGCCGGGCTGAAGGGTCGGTTCAAGGAAGAGTCGCGGGCCGACGACCACCTCCTGCACGATCTCACCCGCATGGTGCCCGAAGTCGTCGACGACCGGATCACTCAACGCGAGGCGCCGATGTTGACCGCGCTCAACGAGACACTTCGTGAGGATTATGCCGATGACTGTGTCGGCGGCTTGAACCGCTGGAACCGAACCTTGGCAGAGGTCGGCCGAGAGCTGAAGCTGCCCCACATCGGGTTCAATCGGGCGGTGGGCAACTTCCGTGACCACCATGTGAGTCCCGACGGTCGGTTGCTGAGCGATGCCGAATGGAACGCCGACGTCGCCAATTGGCTGCCCACGGCGCACGATCGGGCCCACGTCGAATCGCTCATGGCCGGGGTCACCGAGCCCGGCCGCATCGCCGGCTGGCTGGCGCCGCCCTCGACCGGCATCCATCAGCAGCCCGTCGACTACGACTATGTGAGATTGTGACGTGCCGGCATCGCGTCCTGCGACGCCACCCCAGGGATCGTTGAGGTGCGTCTGGACAGGGTGATCACTACACGGTCGTCGACGGTGACCAGTCGGCGCCGGGCCGGTCGATCAGCCGAAGAACGTCTGGGCGACGTCGTACAGGGGTTGGTCGACGCCGCGTATCTCGGCGCAGCCTTCAGCGAGCGGAACTGCGACGATGTCGGCGCCGCGCATCGCCACCATGGTGCCGTGCTGACCCTCTGCGGCGAGGTCGGCGGCCTTCGTGCCCAGGCGGGTGGCGAGGACGCGATCGAAGGCGCTCGGTGTGCCCCCACGCTGTAGGTGGCCCAGCACGGTGACCCGCGTTTCGTAGCCGGTGAGGCGTTCGATGACCGGGGCCAACTGGTATGCGACGCCCCCGAGCCGGTCGAAACCGAAGATGTCCTTTTGATGTTCGACCTTTTGTGGTGGCTCGACGCCTTCGGCCACCACGACCACGGAATAGTTCTTGCCTCGACGATGACGACGGCGGATCAACGCCGTCACCTCGTCGAGGTCGTAGGGCACCTCGGGTATCAGGACCGCCTGCGCACCACCGGCGATGCCGCCATACGTGGCGATCCATCCCTTGGTGCGCCCCATGACCTCGACGAGGATCACCCGGTTGTGAGCCTCGGCCGTGGTGGTGAGCCGGTCGATGGCATCGGTGACGATCTGGACGGCGGTGTTGAACCCGAAGGTGAAATCGGTGCCGTTGATGTCGTTGTCGATCGTCTTGGGGACCCCGACGACCTTGGCGCCGTCCTCGCTGAGGCGGAGCGCCGTACGCAGTGTGCCGTCGCCGCCGATGACGATCAGGGTGTCGATGTCGTTGCGCTTGATGGTCTTGGCGATGCTCGCATAGCCGTCACCGTGAACGTACGGATCCTTGCGGGAGGTGCCGAGGACCGTGCCGCCTTTGGCGAGGATGTCGCTGACATCGCGGGGGCCGAGCAACTTGACGTCCCCATCCATCAGCCCTTCCCAGCCGTTCATGATTCCGACGACTTCTGCGTCGTGATTCTCGTGCGCTCGCACGACGATGCCGCGAATGACAGCGTTGAGGCCGGGGCAGTCGCCGCCGGCGGTGAGTACTCCGATGACGCTCAACTGCGCTCCTCAGTGTCTGGTGGGTGGTCGGACGGGTGGTCGGATGGGGGGTGCACGGGGCGACGGTACTCAGTAGAGGAACATCGGCTTGCCCCCGACATGGCGGATCTTGGGGCGATATGCCTTGACGTCGTACATCTCGCCGACGTCGACCCGCTTGACACCCTCACCGATCAGCGAGATCGGGACGTTGGTGTAGGTGCCGCCGCGCAGGGCGACCATCCGGCCCGATTGGCCCTCCATGGCGAGGTCGGCGGCCATCACGGCATAGTTGTTGGCGACCATCAGATCGAGTGAGTCGGGGCTGCCGGATCGCATCAGGTAACCGATGGTCTGGTTGATGATGTTGACGCCCGTCACTTCTTTGAGCATCGCACCCACCTGTTCGCCGATACCGCCCAGTTTGCGATGCCCGTATGCATCGGCATCGCCTCGCAGCGACAACGATCCACCCTCGACGACGGCTCCCTCCGAGATCGTCACCATCGAGTAGTTGCTCGGATTCGCACTGCGGTCGGCGACCAGGAACCCGGCGAGCCGGTCGATGTCGACGGGCACCTCCGAGATCACGGCACGGTCGACGCCGGCGAGGTAGGCGGTGATCAACGACGTCTCACCGCTGTATCGGCCGAACAACTCGACGACCGCGATGCGTTCGTGGGACCCGGTGCTCGTGCGTAGGTTGTTGATGAACTCGACACCCCGGGTGACAGCGGTCGAGAAGCCGATGCAGTAGTCGGTGCCGTGGACGTCGTTGTCCATCGTCTTGGGGATCGCGATCACGGGGACGCCTTCCTCGTGAAGGCGCAGACCGTACGACAGCGTGTCGTCACCGCCGATCGGGATCAGCACGTCGATGCCGAGAGCCTCGACCACCCGCAACGCGTGCGGCGTGAAGTCGTAGGGGGCCTCGGCGTCGGGAGGGACATCCAGGAAGTCGGGAACGTCACCGACCTTCACCTTGCCCGGGTGGGTGCGTGAGCTGTGCAGGACGGTGCCACCCGTGCGATCGATGGTGCGCACCCAGGACTCGTTCATCGGTTGCGAGAACTCGGCCATGGACGCCGGGTCGTCCGGATTGACGTACAACAGGCCGGCCCAACCGCGCCTGAGTCCGAGGACTTCGTGACCGTGTTCGCTGGCCCGGTTGACGACGGCCTTGATCGCCGCGTTGAGGCCGGGGACATCGCCGCCACCGGTCAGGATTCCGATCCGCATATCCGCTCCTTCTCAGGCGATGCCGACTTCGTTGCAGAGGTAGACGTCCTGAATCGCGTTGAGGATCGCAATCCCGTCGCCCATGGGCTTCTGGAACGCCTTGCGGCCGCTGATCAGGCCCGTGCCGCCCGCTCGTTTGTTGATGACCGCTGTTGCAGTCGCGTCCTGGAGGTCGTGCGTTCCCGATGCTCCACCCGAGTTGATGAGGCCCATGCGTCCCATGTAGTTGTTCGCGACCTGGTAACGCGTCAGGTCGATCGGATGGTCGGTCGTGAGCTCGGTGTAGACCTTGTCATGTGTCTTGCCGGCCTTGATCGCCCGGTAACCGCCGTTGTTCTCGGGCAGCTTCTGCTTGATGATGTCGGCCTCGAGGGTGACACCCAAGTGGTTGGCCTGCCCGGTGAGGTCGGCTGACGCGTGGTAGTCGACGCCATCGACCTTGAACGCCGGGTTGCGGAGGTAACACCAGAGCACGGTGAACATGCCGAGATCGTGGGCCTGCTGGAATGCCGCCGACACCTCTTGGAGCTGACGATCAGATTCGTCCGACCCCCAGTAGATCGTCGCTCCGACGCCGACGCAGCCCATCTCGAAGGCCTGTTCGATCGACGCGAACATCGTCTGGTCGTAGGTGTTCGGGGTGGTGAGCAACTCGTTGTGGTTGAGCTTGAGGATGAACGGGATCTTGTGGGCGTACGAGCGTGCCACCGCGCCGAGCACGCCGAGCGTCGACGCGACTCCGTTGCACCCACCGTTGACGGCAAGCTCACAGATGTTCGCCGGGTCGAAGTAGATCGGGTTCGGGGCGAAGCTGGCGCCCGCTGAGTGTTCGATGCCCTGATCGACGGGGAGGATCGAGACGTACCCGGTGCCGGCGAGCCGCCCGTGGCCGTACAGCGACTGGAGATTGCGGAGCACGGCGGGGCTGCGGTCCGTCTTCGACGTCACACGATCGATGAAGTCCGGCCCCGGAAGATGCAGCTGGTCCTTCGAGATCGTCTCGCACGAATGACCGAGCAGGTATTCGGCCTGATCGGCGAGCACGTTCTGGATGTCTGCGTACGACGTCATGGGGTCCCTCCTGAGTTGGGGGTGAAGTGGTGTGCCGGTCTGGCGCGACTGGTCGGCGTCACGAAGGGCCTCACGAGACGAATCGTACTGCAGCCCTTCGGGCCGCTGATACGGCCGGAAGTCCCGCACGGACCGGGCAGGGCGTCCGGTGCGGCAACGGTCCGCACGTCGGCGCCGACACAATCGCGGGCGCCTCACCGAGCATTCCCGCCGACACTTCGATAACGTTTCTTCCGTCTGCTGCCACAGTGGCGGCTGGCGAATACAGAAAGCAGTACAGCAATGGCCATCGGCACAGTGAAGTTCTTCAACGATCAGAAGGGCTTTGGATTCATCAGCCGCGACGACGGTGATGACGTCTTCGTGCACTTCAGCAACATCGAAGGCACCGGACGACGCACCCTCCTCGACGGCCAGAAGGTCGAATTCGAGATCGCTGCCGGGCGCAAGGGCCCGGAAGCGGTCGGCGTCAAGGTCGTCTGACCTGACCCCTTCTGGCTGCGGACGCTTCTAGCGTTCGTACGGCGTGACGTCGGTGGCGTAGTGCTCCCGGAATAACGCCAACACCTCACCATGTTCGGCGTGGCGGCCGGTCTCGTGCTTCGAGTACAGAGTCCGGCCGTCCACGACGACGTCGAACACCCCTTTGGAACCCATCACCAACGCCAGATCGGCGATGATGTGCTGGTAGTCGTGAACGAGATCTCGTGCAGCGCCCACGGCGCGCTCCGAATAGTCTCAAGGAACGCAGTACGTGATGCTCACGCTGTGTCTCGCCATGGTCCGAGCGTACCCTCGGGTGCCCCGGAGGACGCTCGCTAGCCGCTGTTGCGGAGCCCCGTGGCAATCGTGTTGAGCGTGAGCTGGATGCCCCGTTCGACGAGTTCGTTCTGCTCGCCTGCCCGGTATCGGCGCAGCAGGTCGACCTGCATGACGTGCAGCGGATCGAGATACGGGAATCGGTTGCGGATGCTGCGAGCCAGTACCGGATTGTCGGCGAGCGGGTCGCTCGACCCGGTGATACGAGCGTGCCAGTGGCAGGCCAACGAGTATTCGCGTTCGATCACGCCGAAGATCTCGTCACGGGCGGCCACATCCGCCACCAATCCGTCCGCATAACAGCGCCCCACGCCCAAGTCGGTCTTCGCCAACACCATGCCCATGTTGTTGAGCATCGCTCGGAAGAACGGCCACCGATCGTGCATCGCCGTCAACGTCGCTTCGTGTTCGGCGTCGGTTGCGAAGGTTTCGAAGGCGCTCCCGGCACCGAACCAGCCGGGGATGTTGAGTCGGCATTGGCTCCATCCGAACACCCACGGGATCGCTCGCAGATCCTGGATGCGGCCCGTGTTGCGCCGCGACGCCGGCCGGCTTCCGACGTTGAGGCTGGCGATCTCGCCGATTGGCGTGATCGACCTGAAGAAGTTCACGAACCGCTCGGACGAGCCGTCGATCAGATCGAGGTACGAGTCGAGTGCGTGTGATGCGAGCGCTTCCATCGCTGCGGTGAATCGATCCTCGTCGTCGCCGAGTTGTTGGGCGTCCAGGCAACTGGCCTCGAGCGTCGCCGACATGAGAGTCTCGAGGTTGCGGCGCGCCGAGGCCGGCTTCGCGTATTTGGCGGACACCATCTCGCCCTGCTCGGTGATGCGGAGCGCTCCGTGCACCGAACCAGCCGGTTGGGCGAGGATCGCCTGGTAGGCGGGACCGCCGCCCCGTCCGACGGTGCCGCCGCGCCCGTGGAACAGTCGGATGCGGACCCCGGACTGCTCGGCAGCGGCGACGAGCGAGCGCTGGGCACCGAACAACGCCCACTGTGACGCTACGTAGCCACCGTCTTTGTTCGAGTCCGAATAGCCGATCATCACCTCCTGCCAACCGTCGCGGCTGTCGACGAGTTGCCCGTAACGCTCATGACCCAGCAGGGCAGACAAGGTGCCGCCGGCGGCGCGCAGGTCGTCGATGGTCTCGAACAGGGGAGCGATGTCGAGCGCGCTCGAGATGGTTCCGGTTGCCGGGTCGACCCGCACGAGCCCGACTTCTTTGAGCAACACGGCGGCTTCGAGTACATCGCTGACCGATGTCGCCATCGAGATGACGTAGTGGGGCACGGATCGAGGACCGAACCGCCGGTGTGCTGCCGCCGCTTCGTGTAGCACCTCGAGCTCACCGGTCGTCGTGTCGGAATATGTCACGAACTCACTGGCCAATGGCCGCTGGCCCTGCAATTCTCTCGTGAGCAGAGCGATCCGGTCCGACTCGGCCAAGGCGAGGTAGTCGTCGTCGACCCCGGCGACTCGGAACAGTTCGTCGAGCACCGCTTCGTGCACCGCCGAGTTCTGCCGCATGTCGAGCCCGCACAGGTGGGTGCCGAAGATCTCGACGCCTCGTCGAACGGGGTCGACACGTGCCTCGGCGACCGCTCCCGCGCCGTGGGAACGCAGTGATCGGGAGACCACCTCGAGGTCGTCGACGAGGTCGTCGACACAACCGTAGGCCGGGAGAGCGGCGTGGGGCGCCGGTCCGGGAACCTCGTCGAGCACGGTCTCGGCCAGCGACCACAATCGCGAATGCATACCGCGCAGCGCTCGCCGGTAGGGCTCGTCGGCACGGAATCGTGAGTCGTCGGTGGACGCATCGGCGAGCGACAGCAGCGCCGGCGTCGGCGTGATGAGACGGTTCGACATCGACAGGCTTCGGGACAGGTCGTGCAGCGCCACCAGGTGGTGCCGGTACGCCTCGGCCGCTTGCGATTCGACAGCGAGACGCAGGACGGCTGCGTTCACGAACGGGTTGCCGTCGCGGTCCCCTCCGATCCACGAGCCCATCGCTATCGCACGCGGGTTGTGCACCGCTGCGCCGAGTCGGTCGCCCACCAGATGCTCCAAGTCGTGCTGCAACCGCGGCACGGTCGCGAAGATGCTCGAGCGGTAGTACCGAAGGGCCTCGTTGATCTCATCGCGTACCCGCAGCTTCGAGAGCCGCAGTATTGCTGTCTGCCACAACGTCAGGATCTCCAATCGCAGCTCCGCATCGATGTCTGCCAGTTCGCTCCGACTGCTTGCCGAGCGGGCTCGCCGGTCGAGCAGCTTCGACACAGCGTCGATGCGATCGAGAACGGTCTTGCGCCGCACCTCGGTGGGATGGGCCGTGATCACCGGGGAGACGGTCAGGTCTCCGAGTTCCGCAACGATCCTGTCGATCGAGACCCCGCGGGCGATCAATCGGTCGAGCGTTGCCTCGAGACTGCCCTCCTGGGGGGCCGACCCGGTGTCCCGGTGATGTCGCCGTCGTCGTTCCTGGTGAAGATCCTCGGCGGTATTGGCCAGCAGCGACAACCAGCCGAACGCCCTGATGACGTGCAGTTGTTCCGCGACATCGGCGGTACCGAGCACCATCGTGAGGGGAGCGGTCGGATCCCGGCCTTCGCGGCGGGCGTCGACGGCGATGCGCCGGACGTGCTCGACGAGTTCGAACGTCGTGTCGCCGGCCTGATCCCGTAACACGTCGCCGACGATCCTTCCGAGCAACCGGATGTCGTCGCTCGCGTCTGCCCCACTGGTGCTGCTCATCGCCGACCAGTCTGCACCGGGATGTCGCGGTGCGGACAGTGTCTCGTCGTCGCCGTGTCGATGTAGCGGGCCCGGCCGGTGTGTACCCTGCGATTGATGGCTGATCCCAAAGTGCTCGTGATGGTGCTCGCCGGTGGCGAAGGCAAACGCCTGCAACCCCTCACCAACGACCGGGCCAAGCCGGCGGTGCCGTTCGGCGGCACGTATCGCATCATCGATTTCGCTCTCTCGAACTTCGCAAACGCCCGATATCTCAAGATCGTCGTGCTGACGCAGTACAAGAGTCACAGCCTCGACCGCCACATCAGCCAGACCTGGCGGTTCTCCGACCAGCTCGACAACTATGTCGCAACGGTCCCGGCCCAGATGCGACGTGGTCCGCAGTGGTTCCAAGGCTCCGCCGACGCGATCTACCAGAACCTCAATCTGATCACCGATGAACGCCCCGACATCGTCTGTGTCTTCGGTGCCGACCACATCTACCGGATGGACCCGCGTCAGATGGTCGATCATCACCTCCAGAGCGGTGCCGGCGTCACGGTCGCAGCGATCCCCGTCGCCCGGCGTGAGGCGACCGATTTCGGCGTGATCGAGTCAGACGCCGACGGCAAGATCATCGAGTTCCACGAGAAGTCCGCCAACCCGCCCACCATGCCCGGCGACGACACCCGGTGTTTGGCGAGCATGGGGAACTATGTCTTCGACACCCAGACGTTGATCGACATCGTCACACCCGACCAGACGAATCCGCTGATGGACATGGGTGGCGACGTGATCCCGGCGCTCACCCGTCAAGGTGTGGCGCACGTCTACGACTTCTCCACCAACGTCGTTCCCGGCCAGGACGAGCGTGAGCGGGGCTACTGGCGCGACGTCGGCACGCTCGACTCGTATTACGAGGCCAACATGGACCTCATCGCCCCGGTTCCGGTGTTCAACCTGTACAACGACCACTGGGCCGTCTACACGCACCGAAAGGCGCTACCGCCGGCGAAGGTGTCGCGCGGTGTCGGAGGTGAGCCGTCGTTCGTCGACGGCTCACTGCTGTGCCAAGGGTCGATCGTGTCGGGGTCGCACGTCGAGCGTTCGATCATCAGTCCCAGCGTGTTCATCGACCACGACGCACACGTCATCGACTCGATCGTCATGGAAGGCGCTCACATCGGCTCGGGGGCGCGGTTGCAGCGCTGCATCATCGACAAGAACGTGATCGTGCCCGACTGGGCCCGTATCGGCCTCGACCCCGACGAGGACGCCAAGCGCTTCACGATCAGCCCCAACGGCATCGTCGTAGTGAAGAAGGGCCAGGTCATTCCTCGCTAGCCCCGGGACGTCGATGTGTGGCCGTACGCTGCGCTCGACCCTCAGGTGCCGGCGAGAGCAGCGACCACCGGAGCGAACGGCTCGATGTCGTTCTCGCCGACGATGATGTAGCTGAATCCCCATCGGTCGCGTCGCTCCCGAAGTTCGTCGATGATCTTGGTCGGTGGGCCGACCAGAGCGAACGGCGATTGGGCGATGACGTCCTTCGGTGCCCCCGTGAACGCGACGAGCGTGTCGAGTGCAGCATCCACATCATCGGTGACGAACACCATGAACGCCCGGATGTTCATCTCGATGTCGGCCAGGCGGCCGGCAGCGGCCGACTCGTCGTGGACGACCCTGACCTTCTGGTCGACTTGTTCTGCTGTCATCGAGGCGAACGTCGAAGCATCGACGGCTCCCGACGTGAGGGTCGCGTTGATGCCCACGATGTCGGCTTCCCGGGCAGCGAACCGCAGCACGCGTGGGCCGCCGCCGCCGATCAGAACCGGGGGTGGCGACTGGATGGGTTTGGGCAGCCCGTTGTAGCCGGTCACGGTGTAGTGGTCCCCGGCGAACGAGAACGGGTCGGTTCCCAGCGCTCCCTTGATGACGGCGAGTCCCTCGATCATGCGGCTGACCCGCACGCCAGGTGGGTCGTAGGTGATGCCCGACTGTTCGTAGTCGCTCACCATCCAGCCGGCGCCGAGCCCGATCTCGACCCGGCCTTCCGACAGCACGTCCATCGTGGCAAGTTCCTTGGCCAACACGACCGGGTGTTTGTAGTCATTGTCGTACACCAATGCGCCGAGCCGCAGCGTCGAGGTTGCGTCGGCGGCACACTGAAGGGCAGGCACCGGCGCCAACTGGTCTCCGAAGTGGTCGGGCATCGTGAGTGTGGAGTACCCGTTCGCCTCGACCTTGCGTGCCATCTCCGTCCAGTCGCGTCGGTCGCTCAGTGCGCCTGCTTGGATACCGAATCGAAAGGGGCGGTGCTCGCTCGTCATGAAGATCACCGTAGACGCCTGCCACCCTCCGCGTCCGAGCCGTCGGTAGTGTCGGTTTCACTGTGATGCGCCTCAGCTGGGTTCTTCGATTGGCCTTGGTGGTCGCCGCCGGTGCGCTGTTGACGACCGCGACCGTGGCTGCGATCGCACCGCGGCTCTGGCGCATCGCCAATGCTCACTCCGAAGAGCCCGTCGCCCTTCCCGACTTCGCCGATCTGGCACAACGGTCCTACGTCTACGACCTCTCCGGCCGCGAGATCGCGGTGTTCGAGGTGCAGAACAGCCAGCCCGTCGAGATCAGCGATGTGCCCTCCGTCGTGATCGACGCATTCCTCGCCGTGGAGGACAACGAGTTCTGGGTGCACCACGGGGTGAACGTTCGCAGCCTGTTTCGGGCGACCCTGTCGAACTTTGCATCCGAAGGTCCGATCCAAGGGGCGTCGACGATCACCATGCAGGTGGTCAAGAACGATTACATGGCAGGTTTCGAGCGAGACGGTCGCTACAAGCTGTTGCAGGTCGCGTACGCCGTTCGGCTCGAGAAGCAGAAGACGAAGGACGAGATCCTCGAGCGCTACCTCAATACGGTGTTCTTCGGGCAGAACTCGTACGGGATCGGTGCCGCGGCCGAGACCTACTTCGGCAAGCCCGTGCAACAGCTCAGCTTCATCGAGGCGGCGTTCCTCGCCGGGCTGGTGCAAGCGCCGTCGAGCTACGACCCGATCATCAATCCCGAGCGCAGTCGCGCCCGCTTCTTGCAGGTCCTCGACCGGTTGGAGGAGGACGAGCTGATCACCGAGGACGAGCGAATTGCGGCCACCGAGACCTTCGTGCTGCCAGAGCGCGTTCGGCGCAGGGCCGAACGGGCGACCGAACGCACCTACTTCACCGAGGCGTTGCGCGACTACTTGTTGAATCGCAGCGACATCCTCGGCGACACCTACGAAGAGCGGTACACCTTGTTGCACCGGGGTGGTCTGCGGATCCATACGACGCTCGACCCGAATCTGCAGATCAAGGCCGAGCAGGCTCGCAACGAACTGCCCGACAACACAGCCGGTATCGACGCCGCGATCACCTCGCTCGACACGAAGACGGGGGCGATCAGGGCGATGGTGGGAGGAAAGGGGTTCGTGCCCGGCCAGAACGAGCTGAACTTGGCGTTGGCGCCCAGCCAGACCGGTTCGAGCATCAAGTTGTTCATCCTCGCCGCTGCGCTGCAGGCAGGCGCGACACCAGAGGATCTGATCGACGGCACCCATCCCTGTCGGTTGCCGAACGAGGGCAACCCGAACGAACCATTCTTCGAGATCCGGGGCGGGGTCAACGGTGGGCTCGACACGCTTCGCAGACACACCGTTCGATCGATCAACTGTGCGTTCGCTCGCACGTCACAGATCGTCGGGCTCAACCGCATGGTCGACACCGTGTACCGGATGGCGAGCAGCCCGTACCTCTACACCGGCCAGCCCGCTGGTCAGCGTGAACCGATCCAGCCGTTCTCCGCGTTTGCGACCGGCGCCAACGAGATGAGCACGCTCGACATGGCGTCGGGCATCCAGTCGATCGCCAACGAAGGTATACATCGGCAGCCGTACTACGTCGACTACATCGACGATGCCTCGGGAAACCGTTTCTACACCCACTTCGATCCGGGTGTGGAGGTGCTCGACCGGCAGGTTGCTCTCACCGCGGTCGACGTGCTCAAGGGCGTACTCACCGGGGGTACGGCGCGAGCAGCGCTGGCCGACTTCGCGAGCCGGCGACCGGCGTTCGGCAAGACCGGAACGCAGCAGAACAACTGGACGGCCTTCTTCGTGGGCGCCACACCCGAACTCTCGACAGCGGTGATGGTGCGCGATCCCGATCGGTACACGCCCATGACGGACATCCCCGAGTTCAGCGCCGTCGGGGTGGGTCGCGTCCAAGGTGGCACCTTCCCGGCTCGGATCTGGGGGGCGTACATGGAGAACGTCGGGCTCGAACAATTCGAGTTCACCGACTGGGAGCGGCCCGGGCCGCAGCCCAGGCCATCCGCCCGGTTGTACCTGCCGGGCAACGAGTGCCTGTTCCAGATCGTCGGGTACGAAGTGCCGACGACCACGATCGCCGATGCGCCTGCAGCGCCGGAGGGCTTCCGTCTTCCAGCCGCCACGCCGACGACGAGCCCGGCCCCGCCGGTGACGACGCCGCCGGCGACCACCGTGCCGGACACCACTCCGACGACCACCACGACGACGCTGCCGCCCGTGCCGATCCTCGGCCCGATGGAAAGCGGCACTACGATCCCTCCGGATGTCCTCGATCCCACAGCTCCTCTGCCATCAGTGCCGCTCGACCAACTCGTGGGGCCGTGTCCCTGAGCTCGTGGCATGAGCCATCCCATTCTCGAACTCCAGGCCGCCGAAACGATGGCCGACCAGCTCAAGCATCGACGTGAGCGCCTCGTCGAGCGCGACCAGGTGCAGGCGGCCCGCAACGAACTGATCCGTTGGGACCAAGCCCGTTCGTTGATGCATCAGCGGCTCGACGAGCTCGCCGAACAGATCGAAGAGAGCGAGGCAGACGGCCGCGAGATCGACAAGCACCGCGCCAAACTCGAGGCGCAACTGAAGACGGTGATCGCACCGCGCGAGGCCGAGGCGCTGCAGAGCGAGATCACGACCTTGAGCGAGCGACGCAGCCAACTCGACGACGCAGAGCTGGCTGCCCTCGAGGACCAGACGCGTATCGAGGACGACCTGACCGCATTGCTGGGGCAGGAGCAGACGCTTCGCGACGCGTTCATCAGCGCGGATGCGGCGCTGAACGCGGTCGCAACCGATATCGACGGTGAACTGACGCGCATCGCGGATCGCCTCGACGGGCTACGGGCCGAGGTCGACCCAGCGTTGTTGAAGCGTTACGACCGGCTGCGCGGTCATCTCGTGGTCGCCGCAACGACATTGTCCGGCTCGCGTTGTGAGGGTTGTCATCTCGACCTGTCCGCTCACGAGGTCGACGACGTCAAGGACGAGATCGCTGCGAACGGAGTCGCCGACTGCCCGCAGTGCGGCCGAATACTGCTGCGCTGACGGCGATGTTCTTCTGGTTCATCGGCACAGCGGTCGTCGCCGTGTGGTTCGTCTTTCGAGACCCGGCCTTCGACTATCGGTTGTTGCTGGTCGGGTCGGTGCTGCCACCGACGGTCGATGCCTTGTTCGGCGGAGCCCGCGTATTGCACAGCATCACGTTCAGCATCGTCCTGCTCGCGGTGCTGATGCTGGTGACCCCTGGCCGTAAACCGATCCGCAAGATGCTCCTGGGCCTGCCGGTCGGCACATTGCTGTATCTCGTGTTCACGGGAGCCTGGACCGACACCAAGGTCTTCTGGTGGCCGTTCTTCGGTTTCGGCTTCGACGACGCGCCTCACCCGGTCGCCGAACGAGGCTGGTGGAACCTGCCACTCGAGGTGATCGGGCTCGGCCTGTGTTGGTGGGTCGTGCAGCGTGCAGAGCTACGCCGACCCGATCGTCGTGAGCTGTTCCGGCGCACCGGGCAGCTCGACTTGCCGTTGCGATGACCCGATCTGTGGTTCACTGGCGTCGTGCTCTACCTCGTTCGCCACGGCCGTACTGACGCCAACGCGAGAGGTCTGCTGCAAGGTCGCCTCGATCCGCCGCTCGACGCGATCGGTCGCCGACAGGCATCTGCGATCGCGGCGATGATCGGTGATGTCGACGAGGTGATCTCGAGTTCGCTCGTGCGGGCGGTCGAGACGGCCGCCTACTTCGAACGCGAGGTTGCGATCGATGATCGCTGGATCGAGCTGGCCTACGGCGAGTACGAGGGAATGCCCGCGGGCGAGGTGCCTCCTGAGGTGTGGCAGTCGTGGAAGACCAATTCGATGTTCGCGACCAAGGGCGGAGAGAGTTTCGGCGCCCTCGATGCGCGGGTGCGTTCGGCATGTGCCGACCTCGCCGATCGGATCCACGGCACGAATGTCGTCGTCGTCAGCCATGTGTCACCGATCAAGGCCGCTGTCGGGTGGGCGCTCAACGCGACGACGGACATCATGTTCCATTGTCACTTGTCGCAGGCGAGCCTCTGTCGTGTCGACATGGGCAAGTTCGGTCCGCTGCTGCACAGTTTCAACGAACAAGCTCCCATCGTCTGAGCCGTTGACCCGAGTTCCGACCGGTCGGGCCAGGGGAGCGTCGCGGTGGACCATCTGTCCGTCGACCTGAGATGCTGCAGCATGCAATTCGGGATCTGTGTCGCGTCACGTCCAGCCGACCTCGACTACGTCGTCGAGGCCGAATCGTTGGGATTCACACACTGTTGGATGGCAGACAGCCAGATGATCTGGTCGGATGTGTACGCGCTGTTGGCACTCGTTGCCGACCGCACGACGACCATGTCGATCGGCACGGGGGTGGCGGTGGCAGGTCTGCGGCCGGCCCCGGTCACCGCCGCCGCAATGGCGACGATCAACCAGCTCGCTCCAGGTCGAACGTTTTGCGGTATCGGGTCGGGCAACACGGCGATGCGAATCATGGGGCACAAGCCGATGAGCATTGCGGACTTCGATCGATACCTCACCGAGCTCGGGCCGCTCTTGCGCGGTGAGGAGACCATGGTTGCCTGGCACGGCGTCGAAACGCCGGTGCGGCACTTGATGCCCGACCACGGATTCGTCGCGTTCGAACCCAGAGTGCCGGTTCATGTCTCTGCGTTCGGGCCGCGTTCGATGGAGCTGGCCGCTCGCCATGGCGATGGTCTGATCACCTCGGCACCACCCGTACCCGAGGTGATCGCCGGCCTGCGTGCGGGGGTCGAGACGATCGGAGCAACGGCGGGGCGGCAGCTCACACGGTCGAACTACGAGGTGTCGACGCTGACCACGATGGTGGTGCTCGACGAGGGGGAGCCGATCGACAGCGAGCGATCACGTCGTGAGTGTGGCGCCTTCGCGATCGCCGGCGTCCACTATGCCTACGACCAGTTTCGCCAGTACGGACGACGTCCACCTGCCCACATGGCCGAGTTCTGGGACGACTACGTCGCGCTCGTCGAGGACGTGCCTGCCGATCGCCGGCACCAGCGCGTGCACCTCGGCCACAACTGCTGGGTGCTTCCGCAGGAAGAGCAGTTCGTGACGGCACAGCTGATCGAACGGTCGTGTCTGGTCGGTACCGCCGGCCAACTCGTCGACCGGGTGCGGGCGCTCGACGCTGCCGGTCTCGATCAGATCGTGTTGCTTCCGCCACTCGCCGAGAAGGAGAACGTGATCCGATCCGTCGCAGCGCAGGTCATGGCACGCCTCTAGCTGCGTCGTGCGAGTATCAGCCGCTGGCCCGCGGGAGCAGGGCTCTCAACGAGGTGAACGCGTCCGCGCCGGCCTCGGAACGTGTCCACGAGATGTAGTCGATGCGGCCGCGTTCGCGAAAGAACGGATTGGAGAAGATGTCGGCCCATACGGCGACAGGCATCAGGCTTGAGACCATCGAATCGTCGTAGCCGTCCCAGTTGCGTGCGTGCTCTTCCGACCGGAAGAGATTCATGTTCATTCATCTGAACGGTCTGCTGGCAGCGTCACCTCCGATTTCGCAGCTCGTGTAACCGACCGTCTGCTCGGGTTCGATCGCTGTGATGTCGTCGTCGCGCATCTCGATCGCGATCGGCTCGCCGCAACACAGGCACGGCGCATCGATGCGCACCTGCTTGCCGGGTACCAGCCAGCGCGTGGCAAGTGCTTCGAATCCGCATTGCGCGAACCACCGTTGCTCACCGTCGATCGTGACGCGGTACTGGGTCGGCTGGATGTTGAACGGTGGGAACGACGCGAGATGGTCGGTGCCGGGATGGGTCCAGCCAGGGGTGACCGCGACCAACTCGTGGACCAGGTCGCGTGCTGCCGCCAGCTCGATCCCGAGCTCGGTGGCCAGCTCGGTGTAGTGCTGTGCCTGCCCGGTGTCGATCACCCGCCGCATCACTGCCGCATAACCCCGGTCGAGTAAGTCGAGTTCGGCCATTTCGGTTCCCCTCTCTCACCTCGTGCGTCCTGGCGTTCGGTGTTCGTCAAGACTAGGCCGGTGGGAACTTCCGGATCGTCGTGCGTCCGCCGCCGAGGTCGAAACGGCATCTCGAGCGGACGGTCATTTCGGTGGCCGGGGCGTGATGTCGGGGCCGATCGGTCGGCCGTCGACGACCTGGTCGAGGTACTCGGACATCCCGATCCCGACGTACCCGTCGCATCGGTACCGGGTCATCGCCTCCGTGATCCTCGTTACGAGCTCGTCGCCGTCGGGTGTGACCCGGCGGTTGCGAAGTGGGATCAATGAGATCACCTCGCCGGTGACGTCATAGACGTCACCTTGTTCGGTGCGCGCACGGCATCGCATCGCAGTCTGATGGCCGGCGTCGTCGAACTCGCTCTCGATCTGTACCTCGGTGAAGCGCCGATACTCTCCGTTGCTGAGCACCATGCCTCCCTGCCGAGGCTCGCCGCCCGCCGGGTCACCGATGACCGACAGCATCATCGCGAGATCGGGCCCGAGCATGATCGGCAGCCAGCGATACCACGTGATCGCCTGCCAGTACCGGGGTCCCCACGACTTGTCGCGCAGCCCGAAGCCGTCGAGTTCGATGACTTCCTCACCGACCGTGATCACGCCGGACACCCGAGTGTGTTGTTCGTAGTGGGCCTTGGCGAAGCTCGTATCGGGATCGACGGGGATGTCACCTCCATCGGAATAGACGGCTCGCCCGCCGTACATCGGCGACATACCTCGCACCGTCAGATCGACGGTGCACGCGACGCGCGGGTTGTCGCGAAACGCCTGGCGCGGGTCCGCCATCTGCAGCGGATCGTCGAGCAGGCAGACCTCGCCGTCGTAGGCGACCCGCAGTTCCTCGAAGGGGGTGATCACCTCGATGTGCAGCCCGCCGGCGCGCATCTCACTGTTCTCCGAGATCGGCGGACGCTGGTACATGAATCCGACCCGGCCGCCCGGCAGGTACAGGCACACCGTCATCTCGGCGTAGCCCTCGTTGACACGGTTGCCCAGCCGGAACCATCCGCCGACCTCGCGTTGCAGATCGAAGCCGTTCAGATACATCGATTCGTTGTAGTTGGACGAGTCGTCAGGGACATGTGTGTACTCGTCCTCCGGCTCCAGCACGGTCACGATCTTGCGCTCGGTCACGTCTTCTCCTCCCAGTCGGCGAACATCGGAAAGCTAGTGGTAGCGCCCGTGGCAGGCCCGACCGGGTGCATACGATCAGCGATCCAGGTGATCAGCTCGTGACGTGGCGGGCATCGTGGTCGTCGGATGACCAGGCTCTGGGAGTCATGCCGGCGGCGGTCAGGGCCGGTGCGCGAGTGCCTTGGGACGCAGTCGCTGGGCGCGCTCGGTGGTGAGCGATCGAGTGGTGTCACCCGGCGCCCGCGAGGCGGATCGCAGGCGCCGGGTGACTACTCGGAGAGTACCTGGTCGGGTTCCCCTTTTTCGGTGATCCAGCGCTACATCCCCTCGGTTGCCGTCACCATCGATCGCGCCGGCCATGTCGAGTCGAGCGCGGTCCGGAGCGACCGAGGTCGATCAGGACGGGTGCGATGTACGCCGACCGGTCGTCTTCGCGGTGACGCCGGGCGGAATGCGCCCGGCGTCACCCGACCTTCACTTCACGTAGCCGTTGACGTCGGTGACGATGTGGGTGGCGGCTGAGGTGTAGATGCACACCTTGCCGGCGGTGCCGATTTTGACGAGCACGGCGTTGGGCACGACTTGGCCGGCGACGTAGTTGACGTTGGAGGCCAGTGGTTTGGTGGTGCCGCAGGGGTAGACCGTCAGGTATCCGGCGGCTGCCGGGGTGACGGCGGTGACGTTGAGCATCACGGATGCTGCGTTTGAGGGCACACCGGCTCGGCCGGCGACGGTGAGTTCGGTGGTGGTGCCGGCGCCGCGTGCGCCGATCCCTTGGAACTGGCCGTCGAAGGTCTTGTCCTTCGGACCGGACCTGGTCTCCAACACACGTGCGGGCACCACTGCCGACGGTGAGCCGCCGGCGGGTACGTAGCCGTTGACGTCGGTGACGATGTGGGTGGCGGCTGAGGTGTAGATGCACACCTTGCCGGCGGTGCCGATTTTGACGAGCACGGCGTTGGGCACGACTTGGCCGGCGACGTAGTTGA
>JAHEDX010000029.1:0-2431 GCA_024641005.1 Acidimicrobiaceae bacterium | reverse complement strand
GAGGGCACACCGGCTCGGCCGGCGACGGTGAGTTCGGTGGTGGTGCCGGCGCCGCGTGCGCCGATCCCTTGGAACTGGCCGTCGAAGGTCTTGTCCTTCGGACCGGACCTGGTCTCCAACAAGCGCCCTGGAACGACGGCCTGAATGGCGCTACTGGTGTTGACCGTCACCGCCAGAGTCGTCGAGTTCGGCAACCCGCCTCCGTCGGTCACCGTCAACTCGACGGTGTAGGTACCCGAGGCGGCGTAGGTGTGGGACACGGTTGCGCCGTCCCCGCTGTTGCCGTCGCCGAAGTCCCACGACCACGACGCAATGCCACCTGAGGGGGTGGAGCCCGAGCCGTCGAACGAGCACTCGAGACGGTTGCACGAAGGTGTCGAGATCGATGCTGTGGGGCCGATCGCGCTCACGCCGGTGCCGACCACGATGGTGATCGTGTCGTGGAGGTCGTCAGGCTGCGGCGCAACGTCTGACATCTGATCGATCTGGAACCGCAGGTCGGTGGCCCGAGCCCGAATCGTCCAGGTCCCGTCGGGCAGGATGGGCGTCGTGAAGCTCCAGTTGCTGAACTGACCGCCCGGGTTGGTGAGGAACGCTTCCACCCAGGAAGGCTGGTTCGACAGACCTCCACGGCTCGTCGCGTAGAAACCTGCCTCGTTCTGCATGAGGATGTCGACGCGCTCGACGCCGCAGGTGAATCCCGGCTGGCACACGACGGTGTTGTCGAACGCTCGACCGCCGAGGATCACTGGCCCGACAGGGAAGGTGGAGCCGGTGGTCGGCTCGGTGAGTGTGGTGTACGGATCGGTGTCTCCGGGCCAGATGATCCATCGTGTCGATGCCTCTGACTGGTCGATGTCGTATTGGCCCGAAGTGTCGACCGCCTTCGCCGTGATGGTGTAGTCACCTTCCTGGGGAAGGGTGAGATCGAGCGTCCACGTGCGGGAACCGGGTGGGCCGCTGATCACCGCGGGGATTTCGGTATAGGCACTGCTGAGATTGCCGGTCGGTGTGAGGTAGCGGCGGGCCTGGAAGAATTCGAGGCTGTAGGACTCTTGGATCGTCACGGCGACGCGAGTGACGCCGATGTCGTCGGTCGCGGTTCCGCTCAGATGGACGAGCAGCGATTCGATGTTCTGGTCCGGTTCGGTGCTCGCCTGATCGAAGACCGTCTCGGGTGGAGCGTCACCGGGAACCTGGGCGATGAACGCACCGCGCTCTGTTCCCGACCGGGAGTCGAGATCGTCGTAGGCCCGCGCGGAGATCGAGTACGAGCCGGGCGGCAGGCTCGGTGTCGTGAACGACCACGAGTACACGCCGTCGGCATCGGGCCCGGTGACGACTGCCGGTGTGTAGCCGGGGGCGACACCGAACGTTCCGTTCGAAGCGACCCCTTGGGTCGTCTGCTCGTTGGTGATGCGGAGTTGGACCTCGGTGACCGTGCCGTCAGCGTCGGTGGCGACACCGGAGATGGTGACGGGAGCGTTTGCCGGAACGATCGCTCCGAGCAATGGTTCCTGGACCTCGAGCTCGGGTGGCAGGTTGGTGACCTCTTCCTCCGAGAGGGTGACCCGGGTGACGACATAGCCGTTGTCGAGCTGGCCCGAGGTGTCGATCGCGTTGGCGCGGATGGTCCAGCTCCCGTACGGCACCGTCAGTTCCTGGGACCAGTTGACCACTTGCCCGCCCGGCGGGTCGACCATCTCGGCGCTGAAGGTGTGGAAGTCGGGCCCTGCGGTGAAGTCGTCCTGGAGGTACTCGTTGGTGTCACTGTTCTGGACCACGATCCGGATGCTCGCGACACCGAGGTCGTCGGCGGCGGTGCCGGCGAGCGTGAAGGTGGTGCTGGTCGCCGGCTCCGACCGGCTCGGCTGGGTGATGTCGGTCTCGGGCGGGAGGTCGGGTGAGGCGTCCACCTCGAACTTGATCAATGCCTGCGAAGTGGACGGTTCGGCGTTGCCGGTGACCTGATAGGTGCGGGTCACGAACTCGTACGAACCCGAGTTGGGAACCGTGATCTCGGTGCTCCAGCCCGTGTTCACCGAACCCGGCGATGCGAGTGTCGCATCGAAGTCGTTGTAGGTCGGGGCGACCGTGCCGTCATCCTGGAGGTACTGCGTAGCCGAGGTGTTCCTCACGATCACACGGACGCGGCTGACCGTTCCCGGTGCATATGCCGTTCCCGAGAACGTGGTCGGGACCGCGCCGATCGTGACGCCCGAGATCGGCGACGTGATCTCGGACGTCGGGGTGCCGGCCGGCTCGATCGCGTCGTTGAAGTCGAAGAACGCGTGGCGGCCGATCGCCCTACCGCCGATGCGGGTTCCGTCGTGGAAGACGAGCAGGCCGCGTTCGATCGGCGCGAGCACCTGGACGCCGACGGCGGCATCGCTGCCGGGGTCCCAGTTCATGGCCTTGCCGGTGGCGGGAT
>JAHEDX010000155.1 GCA_024641005.1 Acidimicrobiaceae bacterium | reverse complement strand
GCGGTCACGTCGATCAGGTCGGCTGCAGGTGTGAGCGGCTCACCGATCTTCGTGCCGGTGAGCCCGTCCCACCATTGCACCACGTCGGGTTCGAAGCTGGGGAACGGCCCGCTGGATCCCGTGATGAAGCGATCGTCGTTCGGAATGGCTGCAACGGAGAGCACGTTCCCGAGCGACTTCGACTCACCGGTGACCAGGTCCCACCAGGTGCCCGAGAGGTTCTTTCCTTCCAAGCTGACCAGGTGTTCGCCGTCAGCGGTGAACACCATTTGGTGAACGGGTCCTCGGGGGCCCGACCATGGACCGACGAGCAGTTCCCCCGTTGACAGGTCCCAGACCTCGACGTCGCCGGAGTTGTAGCCGATCGCGACACGGTCTCCGCCCGCGTCGAACTCGATCCTCGACACCGCACTCGAGGACACGGCGAACGTCGAGCCGACCGGGGCGCCCCGCTGCAAATCCCAGATCTGCATGATGGCGCCACCGGAGATGACCGCGGCCCGGGTGCCTGACCGGTCGAGGCCCGTCGTCACCACATCGTCGCCGAACTGGATCGATCGGCGCACGCCAGCGGTTGCCGACAGGACCGTGAGCAGCGCACCGCTGGTCTCGGGACGTTGCTCGGCCCGATACCCCTCGATCGCGAGTTCCAACGCCCGATCGAGATCGATGTCCAGCATCGCGATCGCCTGTCCGGCCAAAGCTCGAGCTTCGGCGGTCCGCGCCTGTTGCTGGGCGTCGGCCTCGGCGGCACGCGCCGCGTCGGCCTGTTGCTGGGCGTTGGCCTCGGCGGTACTCGCGGCGTCGGCCTGCTGCCGAGCCTCGGCCTGTGCAGCAATGGCGATGACGTTTCGGCGGTCTGCGACGCGGCGTTGATGGAGTGCTATCCCGCCCGCGATCAGTGCGGCCGTGGCGATCAGCGCGGTCGCCGTGACGAGCCGGTGTAGGCGTCGGACTCGGCGGCGATCCCTGGCCGCATCGGCATCGCGACGTTCCACGCTCGCACGCAGGAACTCGGACTCCACCGGATTCAGTCGTACCTCGTCGGCCGTCAGCAACGGCTCGGCGGTATCGAGCCGGCCGCCCCGGTAGAGCTCGCCGATGTCACGCCCAGTCGCCATCCAGGCGTTGGCGGTGTCGGTCAAGTGGCGGTGGTTGCGCAGCTGGTCTCGATCCTCGTCGAGCCAGGAGCGCAATCGCGGCCAAGCTTGGATGAGGGCCTCGTGGGCGATCTCGACGGTGGGTTCGCGAGTGGCCGGGTGGTGGTCGAACACCAGAAGTCGGGCACCGCCGAAGGTTTCGATCACTTTCGTGGTGTCCGGGTCATCTCCGAGCTCGGTGATGCGGACGCGACGGCGGGTGTCGTCGGTGCCTTCACCGAGCGTCACGAGCGACCCGAAGATGCGCCGAGCCGCAGCTTGCTGGTCGGTGGTCATCGCCGCCAGGGTGTCTTCGGCCCGTCGCGTCAACGCTCCACTCAGCCCGCCGATCGCGTCGTACGACTCGGCTCGGATGAGGCCGCCGACGTGTGTATCGAACAGTTCGGTGAGGGTGTACTGCAGCAGCGGGAGGGCGCCGGGCTGATCGCCGACGTCGGCGATGATTCGGGCCACGAGACCCGGTTCGTAGACGCCTCCCTGGCGTCGGACCGGCTCGACGATCGCCGCCTCCAACTCGTCGGCCGCCAGCGGCGACACGGTGACACTGGCGGTCTCGAGCTTTGGTGCCAGTCCAGGATGCCGCAGCGGGCGATCCCAGAAGTCAGCCCGCACGGTCAGCACCACCCGGAGGCGGGTGCGCGGCTCGCGCACTGCGTCGAGGAGTTGGTCGAGGAAGCGCGCCCGATCGTCGTCATCGCTGTGGGTGAACAGCTCCTCGAACTGGTCGATCACGAGCAGCAACTCGGAGTCCTCGTCGGGGAGGATCTGGTTGATCGCCCGTGCGATCCCACGATCGTCATCGCGCATCAGTTCGACCAGCGGGCCTGGCTGGCGTACGGCGATCCGGCTGAGGGCCGATTCGAGTTCGTCGAAGGGACGTGTGCCAGGCAGCATCGTGGTGATGAACCACCGGTGCGAGCCGGGCAGGGCTCCGGCACGCAAGCGGGGCAGTAGACCGGATCGGACCACCGACGACTTGCCCGACCCGGACGGGCCGACGACGGCCAGCAGCCGCCCGGCCGAACCTGGACGGGCGAGTACCTCGATGAAGCGGGTCACGAGTCGGTCGCGGCCGTAGAAGTCGGGGGCGTCCGCCTCCCGGAACGCACGCAGCGCCTTGAACGGGTTGACGAGGTCGCCGATCACCGTCACCCCGCCAACATTGCGACTGCGGTCGACGGTACCGTCGCGGTCGATGGGCACTGCCGACATCAGCTCGGCCATGGATGCGAACCGATCGGCAGGGTCTTTCGCCGTGGCTCGAGCAACGACGTGGTCGACCCACGCCGGTACGCCCGGTGACACCGAGGAGGGCAGGGGTACCGGGTCTTCGAGTTGACGCTTCACGAGTGCTGCCTTGGTTCGCGCGTCGGCGAACGGCAGCCGACCGGTCGCCGCTTCGAACAAGGTGATCCCGAACCCGTAGATGTCGGTGCGGCTGTCGAGCGCCTGGCGGCGGAGCTGCTCGGGGGACGCGTAGGCCGGCGAGCCAGTCGACAGCGACGTGGCCAGCTCGTCGTCGGCGAGAGATCCGGTGAACGCAATCCCGAAGTCGGTCAGGTAGAAGTTGCCATCCGCGTCGAGCAGGACATTCGCCGACTTCACGTCCCGGTGGATCACACCGACGCGATGGGCGGTGTGCAACGCGGAACCGACCTGGTCGACGAACCGACGCAGCTGCGCATCGTCGAGCCTGTGGTCGAGGAGTTCGCTCTCCAGCGACCCGCCACCCACGTAGCGCATCACGAGATACGCACTGTCGGGCTCGCGCCAGTAGTCGTACAGCGGAACGATGTGCGGGTGCTCGAGCGCGGCGACCGTTTGTGCCTCGGTCTCGAACCGATGCACGAAGTCGGGCTCGTTCGCCAACTCGGCTCGGATCTGTTTGATCGCCACCTTGCGCCCCAACGACGGCTGCACGCCGCTCCAGACCAGCGAGAACGCACCCTCACCCATCACCTTGTCGAGTTGATAGCCCCGCAACATGTGCCCGCGGTGAGACGACGGCAGCAACACCGGATCGTGGTCGAGGATTTGGTGCTCCAACCGTTCGAGCTCAGGCGACGCGACCAGGCCGGTCTCGTCGGCGAGCTGCGTCTTGTAGCGCTGGATCGTCTGGAGCGCCTCGGCCTGACGACCCGACCGATACAGGGCGATCGCAAGCTGCACCCGGCGCGCCTCACGCCACGGCTCGGTGGCGATCGCCTCCTGTAAGGGCCCGACCACCTCGGTGTGCCGGCCAGCTTCGAGCAGCGCCGCGAAGCGGTGCTCGATTGCGGATGCTCGTACCTCGCTCAACCGTGTCGCCTCGACCTGCGCCCAGGGCTCATCCGCGAACTCGTCATAGGGCCGCCCGTCCCACAACCCGAGGGCCTCGTCGAGCAGTTCCCGGGCATGCTCGAAGTCGGCGTTCTCGGAGGCGGTTCGAGCCGCCGCGACGAGATCCTCGAACCGGTCGGCATCCAGCTCGTCGTGCTCCAGCCGCAATCGGTAGCCGCCGGCCGCGGTCTCGACTCGGGTACCCGCCTCCCCGAGTGAACCGCGCAGACGATGCATGTACGTGCGCAGGTTGTGCTCGGCTCGGTCAGGGGTCTCGCCGTCGGGCCACACGATGTCGATCAGTTGATCGACCGAGACCACGCGGTTGGCGTTGAGTACCAGGGCGGCCAGCGCCCGGCGCTGGGTCGGCCCACCGAGCGCAACCTCCGGTGGATCGATCACCTCGATCGCTCCCAGTACTCGAACCTGCATCACTCGGCCCCTGACTGCTTGATGCAAACAGTAGACCCGTGCGACATCGCAGATTGTTCGCAACGT
>JAHEDX010000154.1 GCA_024641005.1 Acidimicrobiaceae bacterium | reverse complement strand
GTTCCCGCCCAGATCGACCGAGTTCGCGCCAACGCGATCATCGCCGACCATGTCACCGCCGGGACGATGCCCCCTGGGCAACTGGGCGAACTGCTCGCCTCCTACGGGGTGATCATGCCGAGGACCGAGCTCGTCGACATCGAGGACGCCGTCAGTGCAGCCGATGCCGTGGGTTACCCGGCCGCGGTCAAGGCGACGCGGCGGCGCGTCGGCCGGTCCGCCGAAGCAGGCATTGCGCTCGACCTCAGCGAAGCGGCCGATGTCATCGAGGCCGTCGGGATCATGCGCGAGCACCTCGGCGACGACGCCCGACGGGTGCTCGTGCAGCCGATGGTGTCGCCGGGGCTCGACCTTCGGGTACACGTCACCGTCGACGAGCGCATCGGGCCGGTCATCACGACCGGACTGGGTGGCGTGCAAGCCGACGTGATCGGCGACGAGTCCAGCAGGCTGGCACCCGTGTCACCCTCGGCGGCGAAATCGCTGGTCGCGTCGACCCGGGCCGCTGCGATGCTCGATGCCGACTCACTCGAACTGGTGGCCGATCTGGTCAGCAGGGTCGCACAGCTCGCGTCCGACCACCCCGAGATCGTCGAACTCGACCTCAATCCCGTGATCGTCGGCGACGACGGCTGCCGCGTCGTCGACGCGACGATCGTGTTGCAGGCACCCGAACGACCCGAACCGGCCGTTCGCCGCCTCGAATAGCCCGCTACGGGCCTCACGGCGGCTCATGAGTGACTTTGTGCCGTGCCATCGCAGGTCGATCGGTCGGCAGAATGGTCCCATGACCTCTGCCTTGATCGACGGCAACGAAGCGGCCGCACGCGTCGCGTACGCATTGTCGGAAGCCGTCGCCATCTATCCCATCACCCCCGCTTCACCGATGGGCGAACACGCCGACACGTGGTCGGCCACCGGCAAACCCAATCTGTGGGGCAGCGTCCCGGAAGTCGTCGAGATGCAGTCGGAGGCGGGTGCCGCCGGCGCGCTGCACGGATCGCTCCAGACGGGCGCTCTGGCGACCACGTTCACGGCCTCGCAGGGTCTGCTGCTGATGCTGCCCAACATGTTCAAGATCGCCGGCGAGCTGACGCCCACCGTCATCCACGTCGCGGCACGGGCGCTCGCCACCCATGCGCTGTCGATCTTCGGAGACCACAGCGACGTCATGGCTGCCCGCACCACCGGGTTCGCGATGTTGTCGGCCAGCTCGGTCCAGGAGGCACACGACTTCGCCGCAGTCGCGCACGCCGCCACGTTGCGGTCGCGCGTCCCCTTCCTGCACTTCTTCGACGGGTTTCGCACGTCGCACGAGATCAACCGCATCGAACTGATCGACGACGACCAGCTCCGCCTGCTGGTTCGCGAGGACGAGATCGCCGCCCACAAGCTTCGCCGGCTGCGGCCGACCGCACCGGTCGTGCGCGGCACGGCCCAGAACCCCGACGTCTTCTTCCAGAGCAGGGAGGCAGCGAACCTGTACCACGACGCGGTGCCGGGCATCGTCGCCGAGGTGTTCGACGAACTGGCGGCCGTCACCGGCCGCAGCTACGGACTCGTCGAGTACGTCGGCGCCCCCGACGCCGAGCGAGTCATCGTGCTGATGGGCTCGGGCGTCGGCGCTGCCAGCGAGACGGTCGATCATCTGACGGCGTCGGGCGAGCGCGTCGGCGTCCTCGTCATCCGCTTGTTCAGGCCGTTCCCGACCGATGCGTTCCTCGCCGCACTTCCCGACACCGTCCGTTCGATCGCAGTGCTCGACCGCACCAAAGAGCCCGGCTCGGTCGGCGAACCACTGCTGCAGGACGTCGTGACCGTGCTCGCCGACGACCAACGCTCGGACGTCAAGGTCGTCGGAGGCCGTTACGGCCTCGGCTCGAAGGAGTTCACCCCGGCGATGGTCAAGGCCGTGTTCGACGAACTCGCGGCCGAGCGACCCAAGCGTCGGTTCACCGTAGGCATCATCGATGACGTCACCGGCCTCAGTCTCACCGTCGACGACAGCTTCCGCGTGCAGACCCCTCATCGATCGGCCGTCTTCTATGCACTCGGGAGCGACGGCACCGTCGGTGCCAACAAGGCGTCGGTCAAGATCATCGGCGAGCAGCCGGATCTGTATGCCCAGGGCTACTTCGTCTACGACTCGAAGAAGTCGGGGTCGATGACCGTGTCGCACCTGCGGTACGGCCCCAGTCAAATCCGTTCCACCTATCTGGTCGAGGATGCAGACCTCGTCGCCTGCCACCAGTTCGGGCTGCTCGACC
The DNA here is from genome assembly GCA_024641005.1 of Acidimicrobiaceae bacterium. GTDB lineage: Bacteria > Actinomycetota > Acidimicrobiia > Acidimicrobiales > Ilumatobacteraceae > Ilumatobacter. Next base: position 1,809 of record JAHEDX010000154.1, on the reverse strand, counting down.
GATTCGACGTACTCGAGCGGGCGAAGCGTGGCGCGACCTTCCTGGTCAACGCCCCCTTCCCGGCCGACGAGGTGTGGGACCAGCTACCGGCGATCACCCGAAAAGAAATCGTCGACCGAGAGATCAAGGTCTTCACGATCGACGCGGCCCGGGTCGCACGCGAGCTCGGCATGCCGGGACGAATCAACACCGTGATGCAGCCGTGCTTCTTCGCTCTCGCCGGCGTGATGGACACCGATGACGCGATAAGGGCGATCAAGCATTCGATCGAAGACGCGTACGGCCGACGCGGGCAACTGGTCGTCGAGCGCAACCAGGCAGCCGTCGACCGAGCACTCGGCGAGATGACCGAGGTGACCATCCCGACGACCGCAACCGAACCGATCATGGTCGCCGACCTGATCGCAGGCATTCCTGCATCTGCCACCGAGGCCGCCGGTGACGATCGCGACTTCCTCGAGCGGGTGACAGCGATGCTGATCGCCGGTCGGGGCGACCTGCTGCCGGTGTCTGCGTTCCCGATCGACGGCACGTTCCCGACCGGCACGACGCAGTACGAAAAGCGTCGCCTGGCAGCCGAGATACCGGTCTGGGAACCCGACATCTGCATCGACTGCGGCAAGTGCGCGATCGTGTGCCCGCACGCTGCGATCCGGTTGAAGGTGTACGAGCCGGACGCCATCGCCGAGGCGCCCGAGGGATTCCTCACCAAGTCGTTCCGATCTCGTGAACTGCAGGGTCACCAGCTGACCGTTCAGGTCGCGCCCGACGACTGCACCGGCTGCGGCGTCTGCGTCGACGTGTGCCCCGCCAAGGACAAGTCCGAGGTCAAACGCAAGTCGATCAACATGCGCGACGCCGCCGAGCACGGTGACCGCGAACGCGAGCGCTGGGACTTCTTCCTGTCGCTGCCCGAACTCGACCGCACTGCGATCAGCCACGACTCGGTCAAGAACACACAACTCCTGCAGCCCCTGTTCGAGTTCTCCGGTGCGTGCGCCGGGTGCGGCGAGACGCCGTATCTCAAGTTGCTGACCCAGCTGTTCGGCGACCGTCTCGTGGTCGCCAACGCCACCGGGTGCTCGTCGATCTACGGCGGCAACCTCCCGACGACACCGTGGGCGAAGAACGAGCAGGGTCTCGGGCCGGCTTGGGCGAACTCGTTGTTCGAGGACAACGCCGAGTTCGGGCTCGGTATGCGGCTCGGCATCGAGCACCACCAGCACGAAGCGGCTCGTCTGGTCGACGAGCTGGCCGGTTCCATCGGGCCCGACCTGGCTGCTGCACTGATCGCCAACTCGCAGCCCACCGAGGCCGACGTCATCGCCCAGCGCGAACGAGTCGTCGAGCTCAGGCAGCGCCTCATCGATGTCGACGATCCGAGGGCCAGACGGCTCGACACGATCGCCGACGAGCTCGTGCGCACCAGCACCTGGATCGTCGGTGGCGATGGTTGGGCGTACGACATCGGCTACGGCGGCGTCGACCACGTGCTCGGCAGCGGCCGCAACGTCAATGTGCTGGTGCTCGACACGGAGGTGTACTCCAACACCGGTGGTCAGGCATCGAAGTCGACCCCGCTGGGAGCCGTCGCCAAGTTCGCCACGGCGGGCAAGGCGACCGCAAAGAAGGATCTCGGGGCGATCGCCCGCAGCTACGGCAACGTCTACGTCGCCCAAGTGGCGATCGGCGGCAGCGACATCCAGACGGTGAAGGCGCTGCGCGAGGCCGACGAGTGGGACGGCCCGTCGCTGATCATCGCCTACTCGACCTGCATCGCCCACGGCATCGACATGACGACCTCGATGA
>JAHEDX010000028.1 GCA_024641005.1 Acidimicrobiaceae bacterium | reverse complement strand
AACCGACCGCATCGATCGCGGCGACGACCTGCGGGTCGTTGAAGGGGATCTCGTGGTTGACCCACTGGTCGTAGACCTCGCCACCGTTGATCCGCATCATGAAGTCCTCGACCCAGTCGGTGAGGACCCAGCCGGTCGCGACGCCGGACTCGGCGCCGATGCACCACGGCGTGCCACCGTCGGCAACGATCTGGTCCGACAGGGCCGTCAGGTCTTCGAGGGTCTGCGGGATCTCGTAGCCACCGGCGGTCATCGCCGACGGGCTGTACCAGACCATCGACTTGACGCTCGAGCGGCCCGGGAGGCCGTAGATCTCGCCGTCGGCGCTTGACGCGTAAACGTCCCAGCCAGCGGCGAAGTCAGCGGTGACATGGGCGGCGACATCGGCGGGGAGCTTCGCGAGGTAGCCCTTTTCGATGTGGCTGCGCATCAGACCCGGCTGCGGGTAGTCGACGACGTCGGGCGGGTTGCCACCCTCCATACGCACGTTGATCTCGGTCTCGAACTGGTCGGTGCCTTGGAAGTCGATTGCGACGCCGGTGCACTCGACCAGCGGGTCGTAACCGGCGACGAAGTCGGGGATCGCCAGGTCGGTGTCGGTGTTGCGGACCGGCGAGAAGATGGTGACCGTCTTGCCGGCGTACTGCTGCTCACACGGGATCTCACCGTTGAGGATGCTGTCGCCACCGGCAGGCGCCGTGGTCTCGACGGGTGCATCGGTGCCGGCGGGTGCCGTGGTGTCGGCGGTGGTGTCATCGTCGCCGCCGCATGCTGCGACGACGAGCGACGCGGCCACCAGCGCCACGCCCGCCTTTTTCCAGTTGCTCTTCATGTCTGTTTGGTTCCTCCCCCTCCCGCACGGGTGCGCAGGAAGATTTATCGTTCGGGGCACGCCCGAATCGCGTTGCGCTGGTCGGATGACCCTGCGCCGATGTAAACGCTTGCAGAAAACTCGGTTGCAAGCAAGTCAATCGCGATCTTATCGAGGCCCCTGCCCCGCACGTCGGGCTACCGGATGGCCTCCACTGCAGCGTACGGTGGGCGAGTGACCGGACAACCAGCTCACCCCCACCCGGCGTTCGACAACCGCGTGAGTCGCGATCTCGGGGTGCCGATCCCCATCGTGCAGGCCCCGATGGGCTGGATCGCACGCAGCCAACTCGCGTCGGCGGTGTCCCGGGCCGGCGCGTGCGGCATCATCGAGACCTCGTCGGGCGAACTCGATGCCGTCAAGGCGGAGATCGCCAAGATGCGCGATCTCACCGATCGCCCCTTCGGCGTGAACATCGCGCAGGCGTTCGTGCGAGATCCGTCGATCGCTGAGTTCGTGATCGAACAGGGTGTCAAGTTCGTGACGACGTCGGCCGGTTCACCGACGAAGTACACATCGATCCTCAAGTCCGCCGGGCTCACGGTGTACCACGTCGTGCCCACGTTGTCGGCGGCGCTGAAGGCGGTCGATGCCGGCGTCGACGGCCTGGTGGTCGAAGGCGGGGAAGGTGGCGGCTTCAAGAGCCCGACCCCGGTGTCGACGATGGTGCTGTTGCCCCTCGTGCGATCGAAGGTCGAGGTACCGATCATCGCTGCCGGGGGCATCATGGACGGGGCCACGATGGCCGCCGCGTTCGCGCTCGGCGCCGAGGGGGTGCAACTGGGGACTCGCATGGTGTCCGCCGCCGAGTCGCCGGTGCATCCGAACTGGAAGCAGGCGATCGTCGACGCTGCCGAGACCGACACCTTGTTCCTCAACCAGCGTCACTCCCCCGCGCTGCGGGCGCTGCGCACGGCGCGTACCGCACGACTCGTCGATGCGGAACACAACGTCTTCGGTGACTTCGGCGATGCCAAGGCGCTCTATTTCGGTGGCGACATGGAGGCGGCGATCGCGTTGAGCGGACAGGTGGCCGGACGGATCGAGTCGGTCCGCCCGGTGGCCGACATCATCGCCGACACGGTCCGCGAGTTCGGCGAGACCGTCGCCCGGCTCCAGGGCTGAGCGTTCGGGCGCCATGGCGTTCGACGTACAGGAGTCGGTCGGTTACCTGGCCTCGGCATTGGTCGTCGTATCGCTGGCGATGACATCGGTGGTTCGACTTCGCGTCATCTCACTCGCGGGTTCGCTCGCGTTTCTCGTCTACGGCGTGCTGATCGGCTCGGTGCCCATCGTCGTCACGAATGCCGCGATCGCCTGCCTGAACGTGTGGTTCCTGTGGCGCGAACTCGGCGGCGGCCGAGACCTCGGAGCGATCGTCGTGCCACCGGACTCGCCGTTCCTGCTGGACTTTCTCGAACATCATGCGACGGACATCAGCAGATTTCAGCCCGACTACGACCTGTCAGCGCCCGTCGGCTTCGCGATCGTGTTGACCCGCGACGGCTTGCCCGCCGGCGTCGTACTCGGCGAGCGGGACGGGACCACACTCCACGTCACCCTCGACCATGTGCTCCGCGCATATCGCGATTCGCGTCTGGGAAAGTGGTTGTACGGTCCGGGTGCCCGGGTATTCCGCACCGCCGGCATCGCATCGGTCTCGACGCCCGGCGGCACCGAGTCCCACCGCCCGTATCTGCTACGGGTCGGCTTCGAGTACGACCCGGCGACGGCCAGGTACATCCGCGAGTTGTAGACGCGATCAGTCCGCCGCACGCACGACGCCGGCGCCGAGCAGGGCCGCCGTCTCGTCGTCGGAGAAGCCCAATTCGTCCATCACCTCGATCGTGTGTTGGCCGAGCCCCGGCGAGGGGCCGTACGGCACATTCGGCGCAGCCCCGAAGCGCAACGGCATGCCGCTGGTCGTGTACGTGCCGAACGCCGGGTGCTCGATGTCGACCGCGAAACCGTTGGCGCGGACCTGCTCGTCGTCGAGCGCGTCGTACGGCACGTGATACGGGCCGCACGGATAGCCGACGGACCGGAGCGCCTCGATCCATTCGGAGGTGGTACGGGTGCGGAACAGCGCCTCGGCGTCGTGCACCAGGGCGTCGAACTCGGGGGTATCCGCCGCTCGCAGATCGGGTACCGGGAGCCCGGTCACGTCGTGGAACTTGCCCATCAGCTTGAGCGTCAGGCCGGCCACCGAGATCAACCCGTCGGCGGTGAGGTAGTGCCGGAAGTACAAGCGGAACGCACCATTACCGCGCATCATGCGCGCCTCGTACAAACGTCGCTGCTCGTCGAACCCGAGGCCGGCGTCGCGTGCAGCTTGCAGTTCGACCCGAGTCGTCGCGATGTCGTCGGTATCGGCACGCTCGAAGCGATGCACCACCGGCGTGCCCAGCGACATCGCCGTACCGAGCAGCGACGCGTCGACCCGCTGCCCCTCGCCGGTGAGATCGCGGTGCCGCAACGCGGCGACCACGCCGAGCGCCGACAACATGCCGGTGCCGAAGTCGTTCACCGCAGGGCGCGACGAGATCGGGGTGCCGTCCTCGGACCGGTTCATGATGAAACCGGCGCCGCTGCGACCCTGCACGAGCGTGTCGTAACCACCCACATCGGCGTCGGGGCCGTCGGGGCCGAACGGGGTGTGGGTGAGGTGGACGAGGCGCGGGTTGACGACGCGGGCACGATCCCAGTCGATGCCGTACCGCGCGAGGTCGCTCTGCTTGAACCCGACGAGCGCCACGTCGGCCCAGGCGAACAACCGGTCGATCACCTCGCGAGCGCCGGCGGTCGCGAGGTCGAGCACGATGCCACGCTTGCCGGGATTGATCACCGCGAACGGCTTGGCCTCGTGCGGAGCCAGCTTGATGCCCGCCCGCATCGCGTCACCGTTGGGCGGCTCGACCTTGACGACGTCGGCACCCATCCCGGCCAACAATCTGCCGCAGTGTGGAACGGCCGCGTTCTGAGCGAACTCGACGACCTTGATCCCGGCCAGGACACCGGCCTGACTCATGGCGCGGGGAGCGGATCGGTGCGACCGGACAGTGCTGCGAGTTCAGGAGCGTGGCCGCGAGCGACTTCACGGGGTGCCACCCGATGATCGAGCCCGATCCCCTCGGTCATGTCACTGCCTTGGACCCCGATGTTCCCCATGCATTGCTCCCCCTCGTGCACCATCGACGCTAGAGCACGAGCTCTCCGGTGAACGAGGCGCCGAGTTGCGCGACGACCGCGAACTCGAACGCTCAGAGATCCCAGACGATCGGCGACAACGGGTCGGGCGTGTAGACACAATACGTCCCCGTGTGAATGCTCTGCTCGAGGTGTGCCGCGAGAGCCGGGTGATGCTCGGCAAGTCGCCCGAGCCCGTAACGAACCGATCGGGTCACGCTGGTACGCGCCCGCTCGGCCGAACCCCCGACCGTCCGTTGACGCCCTCCGAGCCCCACGGCGCTCGCCAGTTCGGCGATCAGATACTCGCGATCGCGCTGGGCCAGTTCGATCCGGCCCACGTCGTTCATCCGTGTCGCTTCTTCGATGTCGTCGTCGACCTCGGCCAGCCGGCGACGATACGCCTCACGGGCCTGATCGTCGATGAGCGTCATCCCCCTGCCGGAATCGGGCGCCATCGTGTCGTCGTGCGGGCGAGTCCTCGGGGCGGTGGGGAGCGACCCCTGCTCGACGGCGACGAGATCGAGCACATGGAATTCTCGACCAGGGTCGGCGAGCAAACGTTCGACATAGCGAAAGCCCTTCAAGTCCCTCACCAACGCCTGCCGCTCGCGGAAGCGCACCGTTCTGGTATCACCGTCACAACGGAACGTCGCCGTCGTCGCGCCGATCGTCGATGGCCGAACCGCCTCGGGCGCCATGTCGGCGAGCAGCCGTTCGGCCCGGTCGGCCCAGCGGCGCGCGCCGAACGCGTCGAACGTCTCACGAGCAGCACGCCATTCCATGTGCGCCGCATCGACATCACCATTTCGATGATGGGCCTCGCCGAGCACCAGTCGCGCAGCAGCAGATTCGAAGGGGGCTCCGATGTCGGCCCAGGCAACGGTTGCCTCCGTCGCTCGACCGATCGCCTGGCCGAACTCTCTGTCGAGCAGCGCAGCGCGGGCGTTCGCGAGCGCGGCGCTGGCCTGCAGCCAGCGGCTCGGGTACGAGTTCGCGATCGACTCGATCGCGGCTGCAGCGGTTCGAACGGTTTCGATGTCACCTGCGGCGGCGGCGATCTCGGCCTGTGCGTCGAGCAATGGGGCCAGGCGCAGGTCACCGAACGGCGGCCTCTCCTTGGACGGAACATCGAACGGATGGGCGATGGCATTCGCGATCATCGCTGCCGCCGAGTCGACGTCGCCCTGGTCGAGCCGCAGCAACGCCAACCCTGGGTGGGGCGACCAAGCACGCTCGTGCGCCGCGACAAAGGCCTCTTCGGCCCCGACCAGGTCGCCCTTGCGCAACCGGATGTTGCCGAGTTCCACCAGCGGCCAACCGAACTCGCGACGCATCCACGGGCGCAGTTCGTCGCACGCGCCGAGTGCTTCCTCCTCCGCGCGATCACAGGGGCCGGAGACCCGAAGGATCTCGGCTCGGTGGACCCGGCACCGACCACCGATGCCACCGATCGCGGCGCCGTGGCGCCAACGTTCCATCACCTCGGTCCACTCGCTCGCCCGGTCGTGTAGCGCCATTCCCTGCGCAGCGCAGATCAGCTCGCAGTACATCATCCCCGTGGTGAGCGGATCGACAGCGCCCGACATCAGGTCGATGGCGATGTCGTCGAGCTGGTTGAGGCCCTCGTCGACCTGTCCGTCGAAGATCGTGACCCTGGCGATGCACACTCGGCCGATCACCACCGCCGGGTCGACGCCGAGGCGCGTTCCGATGTCGATCGCCGACGTGGCGTTGTCGGCCGCTGCAACCATGTCACCGCACATGAACCGCTCGTAGGCGCGGACCACCGCGATCAGTGCATGGGCGGGCGCCTCGCCATGGCCCTCGAGCAAGCGTTCGGCGCGCCGAAGCCAGCCTCGAACCGGGGCCATCAATCCGGTGTCCATCATGAGGAACATGGCGACCATCGAGGCCGCCCTGGCGGCGCCGACGGGGTCGCCATCCGCAACGAGCAGGTCGTGCAGGTCCTCCCATGCGGCGACCGAGGCTTCGAAATCCCCATCTCCGTACTGCGCCTGCGCCAGCAGTTCGTATCCCTCGGCGCACGCCGACTCGGAGCCGGCGGCGGCCAGCGCGTCCAATGCGAGCCGCCACTCTCCGCGGTTTACCGCCTCATGAACCGCCGGAAATTGTCCCACTGTCGCATTGTGACACCAATTGTCACGCCTTCTCGATAGCACGTCGGGTCCGCCGGAGTGCTCGCACCGTCACCCAACCGCTCGAAAGGCCACGACATGGAACCCATCGAACAGCTCTCGTACATCCTGCCGACGCTCACTGCCGTCGTCGACCGGATCGAACCCGGCCAACTCGGCGACACGACGCCGTGCGCCAACTTCACGGTGCACGACGTGCTCGATCACATGATGGTGTTGGGCGGCACGTTCGCCTACATGTTCCGTGGCGAGAACCCACCTGAAGTCACAGCGCCGGATGTCGACGATCGCGTCCCTGCAGCCGAGTTCCGCGAGGCGATGGACGATCTGCTGGCCGCGGTGAAGTCACCCGGTGCGATGGAGCGGACCATCAGCGCGCCGTTCGGCGACGTCCCCGGCTCGGTGTTCGCACGCTTCGTGGCGTTCGACGGGTTGATCCACGGCTGGGACCTCGCCACCTCCACCAAGCAGAACTACGACCTCCCCACCGCGGTGATCTCATCGGTGGACGAGTTCGCCCGAGGCGCGCTGGGCCCCGACATGCGCGACGGCGACACGTTCAAGGACGAGACGCCAGTGCCCCAAGGCGCCGGCCAACTGGAGCGACTCGTCGCCTTCAGCGGTCGCTCGCTCTGAGCCGACCGACCTCTCCCACGACAACCGCACTCAACCGACACACCCGACACCCACACACCAGCAAAGGACCAACCATCATGCGCATCACCAAGACCGACATCCCGACCAAGATCGACGCGCCGGGCGCCCTCGCCCGCCAACTTCCCGACTTCGGGGACGCGTCGGGCACCATGGCCGCCGAGTACTTCGTCATGGGAGGCGGCGCCGACCTCGCCCCACTGCTCGAAGGGCTCCCGCATGACGCCTGCGACTCCGCCCACTGGGGCTACATGCTCTCCGGGACGGTCGAGGTCACCTACACCGACGGCACTGCCGACACCTGCACCACCGGCGACCTGTTCTACTGGCCCCCAGGACACAGCGTCCGCATGGAGACCGATGCCGAGTTGATCCTGTTCAGCCCCCAGGCACAGCACGTTCCGGTGCTCGACCACATCCTCGCCAAGATGGCCGGCGCCTGACCGCGTCGGGAGTGTGCCCGGCCGTCGTGCCCGGCACACTCCCGAATCGGTAGGTTTCGCGGCGTGATCGAGATCGACCATCTGCAGGCGTGTCGCGACTGGGTGGCACTCGGAACATCCCGACCTCCCGCAGCGTTCCAAGGGCTCGATCTGAGCGACGAGGCCGGATTCGAGTCGGGGGTATTCGTCGGCTGTCTGTTCCTGTCGTGCGGGCTGACACCCGCCCAGGCGGGGTACCTGACCACCGTCGGCGCCACCGTCATCCGCGATCAGCTCGGCCGACCGTTCACCGCCCACCGAGCACATCTGTACACGCCCGAAGAGCTGTACGCTGGGTTCCACACCGACGACCCGGCGGGCTACGACGCCACCTACGACGCCCTCGTCTACCGGCATTGGATCGAGTCGGGTCGACAGTTCCCGTCGTCGATCGACGAGAGCCTCGCGCGTCGGTTGCACGACCACTCGATCACCGACGCGTTGTACGACGAGCTGGAAGGACGCAGGCCGGTCGCGGTGATGGGCAGCCACGCGCTCGAACGTGGCGACCTGCACTATGCGGCCGTCGCACGGATCTCTCGCACCTTGACCCGGGCCGGGATGACGATGCTGTCCGGCGGCGGGCCGGGAGCGATGGAAGCGACACATCTGGGCGCATGGATGGCCAACTTCGGTGACGATGACCTCGATGCTGCGATCGCGATGCTCGCTCCACGCCCTCCCGGCGCGCATCCCGGCCGGGAGTACGAGGACCCCGACTGGTTGCGCCGGGCATTCGCCGTGCGCGAGCGCTGGCCGCTCGCCGAGCGGACCGCGGGGACACGGTACGACTCGATCGGCATCCCGACCTGGATGTACGGCCACGAGCCACCAGCAGCGTTCGCGACCAAGATCGCCAAGTACTTCGCCAACAGCATCCGCGAGGAGGGATTGCTGGCGGTGGCGAGCCATGGGGTCGTGTTCACGCCGGGCAGCGCCGGCACGATTCAGGAGATCTTCCAGGATGCGGCGCAGAACCACTACGCCAGCTTCGGGCCCGCCGCCCCCATGGTGTTGTTCGGCGTCGACCACTGGACACTGACCCGTCCCGTCTGGCCGTTGCTCGAGTCGCTCGCGGAGGGTCGCGACTATCGCCGTCTGATCGGCCTCACCGACGACGAATCCGAAGTCGTCGACCGCATCCTCGTGTACGACCCGGAGGCGTGATCAGTCCCGAGCATCGTCGGCACGCTGCAAACGACCGTCGGTAGTGGTCGGCAACCCCGACAGCAGACCGATCGAGCAGAGACAAGCGACGAAACAAGCAGTGATCGCCCAGCGGTACCCGCCCGTCCAATCGATCAGCCAGCCGGCGGTGGGTGGCCCCAGCAGGCCGCCGAGTCCCGGACCGGTGTACAGCATGCCGAGGATCGAGCCGAGGCCGGCGACGCCCATCCGGTCGGAGATCACGATCGGTCCGAGCGCGACGAAACCGCCGTACCCGACACCGAGCACGAACACGAAGGCCACCAGCGCGGCGTACGACGATCCTGCGACGAACCAGATCACGAAGCTGGCGGCGTGGATGATGTAGCACGCCCGGTACAGACGAAACGACCCGAATGCGCGGACGAGCGACCCGAAGCCGACGCGCGACATCACGCTCGCCCCGCCCAACACACCGACCAGCACCGCTGCCTGCACCGAGCCGATGCCTCGTTCCTTCGCGTATTGACCGACGAAGACGAAGGGCACGAACAGGGCCAGACCCAGCGCGAACGACGAGAGATGAACCCGCCGGAAGACGGGGCTGCGCCAGGCGTCACCAAAACGCGACGACTGCCGCGCCCCTTGACCTGGCGGGCGAGCGGCGAGCGGGATACACGCCAGCAGCACCGCCGCACCGCCCAGACCGAAGACGACATAGGTGTCCCGCCAGCCGTAGCTGTCGATCATCGCCGCCGACAGCGGTGACATCACCATGGTGCCGACGCCGATGCCGGCGACAGCGAGGCCGACTGCGACGGCGCGGTGGTGCACGAACCAGCCGCCGACCATCGCGACCATCGGCACGTAACCGCACGCAGCAGCGATACCGACACCTGCGCCATAAGTGACGTAGCCGACCGCGAGCGAGTCGACGCGGCTGGTCAGCAGGAGACCGCCGGCCATTGCGATGGCGCCGACCAACAGCACGACTCGCGGGCCGAACCGATCCATCATGCGACCGGTGACCAGGCTCAGCCAGAAGAACGAAAAGGTCGTGATACCGAAGATCACGGCGGTCTCTCCGCTCGCGGATCCGAACTCGTCGCTCATCGATTCGAAGAAGGCACCGAAGCTGTACGCCGTACCCAACGTGACCGCCGAGGCCAGGAAGGAGGCGACGACCGTGAGCCACGCTCGGCCGGAGTCGACGATGTGGGCCCTGTGCGGCATCCCTGGACAGTACGTGCATCCTCGCTGCCACGACGGATCAGCTGGTTTCGCGCCGAGCGCCTACGAAGGTTCCGCGCCGGCAGATCACGCCAGGCGGATGCCGGTAATACGTTCGAACTCGCGTCGGATTCGCTTCGGACTGACCGAGCCGACCACGCCGACCGGCTGGGCGAACACGCTGATGCGGTACTCCTCGAGCAGCCACGCCACCGCACGCGCCTCGTCGTCGACGCGCGCCAAACCGGAGACCGCCGCCGCATAGTCGCGTTCGAGCGGGCGGACCTCGGCCATCCGTCGCTGATCGCGCGCCACATCGCCTGCCAGATGGTCGAGTCGGTATTCGATACCGCGCACATAACGGTGCACGTCCGGTAACCGATCGGTGCCGCTGCGACGGACGAATCCGGGCGACACCAGTCGGCCGAGATGCGCCTCGACGTCCCCGATCGTGGGACGCAATGCATCCGCCGTCAACGAACGGGTCCGCTTCCGAACCCGTTCACCCGCAGCGAGGACGTCGGCCGCGGTCGCCAGGGCATCGATGGCGATGCCGGGCGACTCGTCACGTACGGCCCGTTCGAGCTTGCCGAACGCCGAATCGTCCCACGGCAGCGGACCGCGGGCCATCACGGCATCGACCGCCGCCTCGATGCAGTCGGCGACGACGGCGCCGACCTCCATCTGGCTGGAGACGATCGCCATCTTGGCCCGCTGGTCGAGCGTGCGGTCGATCTTGGCCGGGGTCGGCGCAGCTGCCATCAGCAACAGCCGGCGCACACCCCCGTGCATCGCCCGCTGCTGGAGCGCCTCGTTGTCGACGACTCGTAGCGCCACGCTGTCCCCGCGGTCGAGCAGCGTCGGGTACGACCTCACGACGTGACCGTCTCCTGCTCGATGCTCGACCACCCGATCGAGTCGGCCGATGTCCCAGCGCACGATGTCGCGACGTTCGGCGACCGGCGAGACGTCGGCCAACGCGGCCCGAGTGGCGGACGTCTGGCGCCCACGGATCGCAGCGAGATCGTCGCCTGCATCGACCACGCTTCCGGAGTCGTCGACGACCACGATGTGGAGGCGAAGGTGGCTCGGCAATCGGCCGAGATCGAAATCATCGGGATCGATCGGCCGGCCGGAGACCTCGCCGACGGCTCGCGCAAGGGCATCGACGAGACGGCCCTCGGCCGGACCAAGCCGTTCGAGCGCTGCCTCGGCGGTCTCGTTCATCGGGATCAGGTGGCGACGGACGTCTTTCGGCAGCGTCCGCACCAGCAGTGCGACCAGCTCGGGTCGGTAACCGGGGATCAGCCAGTCGAAGCCTCGATCGTCGAGCTGGTTCAGTGCGGTCAGCGGCACCATGATCGCAGCACCGTCGAGCGCCGTGTCGGGTTCGAAACGATACGAGATGCGGTAGTCGGCATCGCCTTGCACCCACGCGTCGGGATAGTCGGCCAGGTCGATGCCACGTCGATTCGACAGCACGGTCGGCGTGAGATCGAGCCGGTCGGGCTCGGTGCCTCGGAGGTCGCGCCACCATCGCTCGAAATGACGGGTCGAGGTGACGCCGGGGCCGACACGTTCGTCGTAGAACTCGAACACGGCCTCGTCGTCGAGCAGATCGACGCGGCGGATCCGCGCCTCGAGCAGGCGTACCCGTTCGATGAACCGCTGGTTGCGGGACGCCCAGTCGTGGCGCGCCTCCCACTCGCCGAACACCAATGCGTGGCGGATGAACAACTCGCGAGCGAGGCGCGCGTCGATGCGGTCGAGACCGACGGTGCGACCGCTGACGATCGGCAAGCCGAACAAGGTGACGGTCTCGGAGATGACGGCCCTCCCCGAACGGGCGTCCCACCACGGCTCGCTGTACGAGCGTTTCACCAGGTGCTCGGCGAGCGGTTCGGCCCACTCCGGTCGGATGTTCGCCACCCGGCGAGCCCAGAGCTGATTGGTCTCGACCAGCTCGGCCGCCATCACCCACCGGGGTGGGCGTCGAGCCAGCACCGAGCCGCGCGCGATCACGAAGCGCGCGTCGCGCGCCCCTCGGAACTCGCGACCGTCGCCGTCGCGCACCCCGATGTGCGAAAGCAGCCCGGCCAGCACCGCTCGATGCACATGATCGGGATGCCCTTCGTCGACGGTGGGCCGGATCTGGAGCTGTCCTGCGACCTGGCGCAACTGGCTGTAGAGGTCACGCCACTCCCGCACCCGCAAGTAGTGGAGATGCTCGTCGCGACACATCCGTCGGAACTGGTTGCCCGACAGCTCGCGCTGCCGATCGCGCAGGTAGTCCCACAGCGCCACCGTCGACAACAGATCGGACCCTTCGACATCGAACCGGCGGTGCAGTTCGGCCGCCTTCTCGGGCGCCTCCTTGGGACGTTCGCGTACGTCCTGGATCGACAGCGCCGACGCGATCACCAGCACTTCGCGGACACAACCCTGACGTTCGGCTTCGATCACCATCCGGGCGAGACGTGGATCGACCGGGAGCCGGGCCAGCTGGCGTCCGACCTCGGTGAGCTTGCGAGGTGCCCCGATCGGGCCGGGCTCGAGCGCGCCCAGTTCGTCGAGCAGCAGGTAGCCGTCCCGGATCGCGGCGGAGTCGGGTGGTTCGACGAATGGAAACCGGTCGACGTCCCCCAGGCCGATCGCAGTCATCTGCAAGATGACCGAGGCGAGATTCGTCCGCAAGATCTCCGGCTCGGTGAACTCTGGTCGGTTGTCGTAGTCGTCCTGTGCGTAGAGCCGGATGCAGACGCCCGGAGCGAGACGGCCACAGCGGCCGGCGCGCTGATTCGCGGACGCCTGCGAGACGGGTTCGATCGGGAGACGCTGCACCTTCAGCCGCCGGCTGAAACGTGAGATGCGAGCCGTGCCGGCGTCGATCACATAGCGCACACCGGGCACGGTGATCGAGGTCTCGGCGACATTGGTCGACAGCACGATTCGGCGTCCCCGGTGTTGCTGGAAGATGCGATGCTGCTCGGCCGACGACAGGCGTGCGTACAGCGGCATGATCTCGGTATCGCGCCGGTCCTCCCGCCTGAGCGCGTCTGCGATGTCGTGAATCTCCCGCTCCCCGCTGAGGAAGACCAGCACGTCGCCGGGGCCTACTTCGGCGAGTTCGTCGACCGCATCGATCACGGCCCGAACCTGGTCGCGTCGATCGCTGGGGTCACGCTCGTTCTCGTCGCCGTACGGGCGATACCGCAACTCGACCGGGTACGTGCGTCCCTCGACCAGGAAGACGGGCGCCCTGGCTCCATCGGGCGATGTGAAGTGCTCGGCGAACCGTTCGGTGTCGATCGTGGCCGACGTGACGATGACCTTCAGGTCCGGGCGCCGCGGAAGCAGCTGTTTGAGGTAGCCCAACGTGAAGTCGATGTTGAGGCTGCGTTCGTGGGCCTCGTCGATGATCAGGGTGTCGTAGCGCGACAACATCCGATCGCGCTGCAGTTCGTTGAGGAGGATGCCGTCGGTCATCACCCTCAACAAGGTGCCCTCACCGACCCGATCGTTGAAGCGCACGGTGTACCCGACGGCGTCACCGATCGTGGAACCGATCTCCTCGGCGATCCTCTCGGCCACGGTTCGAGCTGCGACCCGTCGCGGTTGTGTGTGGCCGATCAGTCCGTCGATGCCCCTGCCGGCTTCGAGGCACATCTTGGGAAGCTGTGTGCTCTTGCCCGAGCCGGTCTCGCCGGCCACGATCACCACCTGGTGATCGCGAATCGCCTGCACCAACTCGGCCCGACGATCGGTGATCGGCAGCGACTCGGGGTACTCGATCGGCCCGGCCGCCGCGAGTCGATCGAATGTCGCCTGTCGCGCGATCCGCTCGCGGGCGCGCCGAGCGTCGAGTTCACCCGAACGAGAGCGGTGTGTCGACGGAGCCATGACGAGAGCAAGGGTCGCACGAACTGGACGCGAAACCTCGAACGATTTCTATCTGACGACCGAGCGTTGCGGATCCGGGGCACACTGTGCCGGTGGATGCCGATCTGCGTAGCGGTCTCGTCGAATCCGCTCCGGCGGAGCTGCACCGGCTCTCCGACGCCGAGCGCGAACGTTTCCTGGTGCACGGCACACGCCTCATCCGCCGGGCGCGCTGGGAGGGCGCTCGCGACGTCGAGGTCACCGACGAGATGGTGTTCACCGTCGCCGCCCACGCGGCGTTGCTCGCCGCCGGGTTCGACGAGAAGACCGAGCCGTTCCTCAACGTGAGATCGATCGTGCTGCACGGTCGCACCATCATCACCCGCGAGGTTCGACCTGGCCCAGCGAGCGGGGTGTACACCTCGAACCCCCAATATCTCGCCGGCCAGTCGGGCCACGGTCGTGGCCCGGTGCTGCTCGACTGGCAGACCGTGCAACGCAACGTCGCCGATCCGGATCTGGGGGTGAACGTCGTGTACCACGAGGTCGCCCACAAGCTCGATCAACTCGACGGTGCTGCCGACGGTATGCCACCACTACCCGATCGTGCCGCGCGTAACGCGTGGGCCCAGACGCTGGGCACCAACTACCGCCGGTTGCGCCGGCGCGGAAGCGACGGTCTGGTCCGCGCATACGGAGCCACCAACCCGGCCGAGTACTTCGCTGTCACCAGCGAGCTGTTCTTCACCCGGCCGGTCGACCTGCACGATCGCCTACCTCGTGTCTACGAACGGTTGGCCGAGTTCTACCGACAGGATCCGGCACGTCGGCGCTGAACCAGGTCGTCTACTGTGGCGACGCTGAGAGGGGAACAGCCATGGCCTACGAAACTGGCGCTTCCGAGCTGCCACCGGTGACCGATTGGGTTCACGATTGGGACTGGCTCGACGACCAGTGGGGGCCCAACGCGATCGACATCTGGAACGACGTCCGCCAGCAGTGTCCGGTGGCCACCACCGAGCGCTACGGCCGGGCGTTCATGCCGGTCACCATGGAGGGCGTCTCGCAGGTCGCCCACGACACCGAGAACTACTCGTCGATCTTTGTCAGCGTGGCCCGGCCCGACGCCCCGCGCCGGCCGGCCCCACCGATCACGTCAGACCCACCCGATCATCATGCCCATCGTCGGTTGCTGCTGCCGTCGTTCAGCCCCAAGGTCATCGCCACGATGGAGGATGACCTCCGTCACTTCTGTCGTGGACTGATCGACGACCTCGAGGATGCCGGTAGCGCGGATGCTGCCGAGCAGTACTCGCAGCACATCCCGGTGCACGGCATCTGCCGGCTGCTCGGTGTGCCCGAGTCCGATGCCGACATGTTTCGCGACTGGATCTTCCGCAACTTTCAGATCGGCCCCCGCGACAACGCCGTCAAGCTCCAGGTTCAAACGGAGATGGAGGCGTATCACGAGATGATGCTCGACCGGCGCATGGCCGAACCGAAGGATGATCTGCTCACGCTAATCGCGCACGCCGAGATCGACGGCAAACCGGTCGACATGGACCTCAAGAAGGGCTATGTCGGGCTGATGATCCTCGCCGGCATCGACACCACCTGGAGCGCGATCGGTTCGGGACTCTGGCACTTCGCCCAGCATGCCGACGATCGGGCCGCCCTGGTCGCCGTCGGCAACGACGACATGTTGTGGCAGACGGCGACCGAGGAGGTGCTGCGCTACTACGCACCAGTCACCATGGGTCGCAAGGTCCTCGCCGACACCGAGGTGGCGGGCTGCCCGGTACACGCCGGCGACCAGATGCTGCTCACGTTTCCTGCTGCCAATCACGACCCGGAGGCGTTCGAGAACCCCCACGAGTTCCAGATCGGCCGCGAGAAGAACCGCCACGTCGCGTTCGGGCTCGGGATCCATCGCTGCATCGGTTCGAACCTGGCGCGGCTCGAACTCACGATCGCGCTCCAGGAATGGCTGCGGGCGTTTCCCGACTACGAACTCGACACGACACGCGAGACCACGTGGGCGAACGGCCAGATCCGTGGCCCACGCAACATCCCGGTCCTCCTCAACCGCTGAACAGACGCCCGATCAGATCAGGAGATCATCATGCGTGCCGCTGTACTCGAACAATGCCCCGGCGACCTCGTCATCGACGAGATCACCCTCACCACTCCCGAGCCCGACGAGGTATTGATCCAGACGGTCGCATGCGGTCTCTGCCACAGCGACCTCCACATGATCGACGGTCACCTGCACACGCCGGTGCCCGCCGTGCTGGGTCATGAGGCAGCGGGCATCGTGCAGGCAGTCGGAGAGAACGTGACCGACTTCGCGCCGGGTGATCGAGTCGTATCGTGCCTGTCGATGTTCTGCGGCACCTGCCGTGAATGCTCGGTCGGCAGCACCTGGCTGTGCGAGCGGAGGCAGTCGCTCGGCAAACGGACCGACGGCACGTCGCGTTTGCGCCGCGGCGACGAACAGGTCGCCCAGATGACCGGCCTCGGCGCGTTCGCCGAAGAGATGCTCGTGCACCGGAACGCGATCGTGCGGGTTCCCGACGAGTTGCCTCTCGACGTCGGGTCGCTGTTGGGATGCGCTGTCGTCACCGGTGTCGGCTCGGTCATCAACGGCGCCAAATTGCGGCCTGGCTCGACCGTCGCAGTGATCGGCTGTGGCGGGGTCGGACTGAACATCGTGCAAGGTGCCTTGATCGCAGGTGCGGAACGCATCATCGCCATCGATCTCAATCCCGAGAAGCTCGCGCTCGCCGGCTTGTTCGGGGCAACGGACGTGATCAACGGTGGCGAGACCGATGCTGTCGAGGCGGTGATCGACCTCACCGGCGGTGGAGTCGATGCAGCGTTCGAAGCGATCGGGCTCCCGGCCACGGCGCAGCAGGCATTCCGGATGATCCGCCCCGGACGCACGGCCTATCTCGTCGGGTTACCCGGCGCAGGCGCGACGATCGAACTCCCCGGAACCGCGATGCTGCTGCAGGGCAGGGGGCTGCAGGGCCTCTTCATGGGGTCCAACAACTTCAAGCGCGACATCCCGATGCTCGCAAACCTCTATCTCCAGGGCCGCCTCAAACTCGACGAACTCGTGGCCGCCAGGATCGACCTCGAACAGGTGAACGAGGGCTACGCCGCGATGCGACGGGGAACCGAGGCGCGCAGCGTGATCGTGTTCTGAGGCACGGGCTGCGCGACAGCTACTCGCCGATGAAGTTCGGTGCCCGTTTCTCGGCGAACGCGGCGATGCCTTCCTGGCCGTCGTGTCCACCCATCGCTCGGGCGATCATGACACCTTCGAACTCGCCGGCAGCCGGCAGCGCATGTTCGTAGCCGTGGTACACGACCGTCTTCGCGTGGCCGGACGCCCAGGCCGGGCCGTCAGCGAGTTGCTGGGCGAGGTCTGCGGTCGCCTGATCGACGTCGTCGTCGGGGACCACGCGGTTGACGAGACCCCACGACTCTGCCTCGGCGGCACCGAGAACCCGGTTGGTGAGCGTGAGGTCGAGCATGCGGCGCAATCCGATGTGGCGAGCCACGAAATACGACGACGTGCCGTCGGGGGTGACGCCGGCGCGCGTGTAGGCCATCGTGTACTTCGCCGACTCACCCGAGATGACGAGATCGAACGCACTCATCAGCGACAGGCCGGCACCACCGGCCGCGCCGCGTACGCCTGCGACGAACGGCTTCGGGATCGAGTTCATCTTGTAGATCGCACCGTGGTAATCGACCAGCATGTCCGACGCGAGCGACGGTACGTCGGGGCCGGCTTCGTAGAAGAGCTTCAGGTCACCGCCCGCACAGAACACCTTGCCCTCGGCAGTGACCGACACCGCCTTGACGGCATCGTCGAACTCGATCGCGACCATGACCGCTCGCAGGTCCGCGGAGAAGGCCGGGTTCACGGCGTTGGCGCCTTCCGGTCGGGTGAATCGAACATGCGCGACGCCGGCGCGCACCTCGTAGGTCATCGTCGTGAGGTCCATCCTCGAACACTATGACGGCGCGCCGGACGTATCGCCATCGCAGGGCCGATGGGACAGTTCTACGCATGGGTGAGATCAGCAGTCGAGCAACTCGATGCCTCGCAGGAAGAAGTCGAACGCAGCACTCGTCGGATCGGAGTGTCGCTCGAGATCAGCCCGACCCAGCACGGCTCCGAACGGAGCGTTCCAGAATCGTGGATCACCCGGGCGATCGGCCGTCCACGGGCCCACGTACAGGTACGGATCGGCATGGAAGCCGTCGCCGGGCGACGCCCCGAGATTGACCCGTCGATCGGGGGCGGCGTCGAGGTCGAGGGCGACATCGAAGTGCTCGGGCCAGAGTTGCAGCAGGGATGGCGCTGCACCTGCCGGGATGACGGCGACCACACGGTCGAGCGCATCGCCCGCCAACGAGTACCAAGCGGCGAGGGAGTGCGCCGACACGGCATCGACCAGCAGCCGTTCATCCACATCACCGACTTGCGGCGTGTCGTGTCCGACGTCGAGATCGGCATCGAGGTCGACGCCCGCCCACTCCGCCAGGTCGGTCAGTGTCGCCCCGTCGAGGGCGATGGCCGCGCTACGCGCCCCCGCCACCCCACCCGTCTCGCTCACGAGCAGACCGCCAGACACGCGCAGTCGGGTCGGTTCGTCACCGAACTCGGGCGTGCCGAAACCACCCGGAGTGACCCGTAGGCCGAAGCGGCCGGTCGCCTGTTGCCGCGCGCGAGCGAGGATGTGCACCGCGACACGTTGCAGCGACCGGCGCGTCTCGGTGAACGAATCAGCGGGTGTACCGAAAGAATCCATGCCGGTGTGAAACCCCGTGATCCATCGCGCGTCCCCTCACTCGCTGGTCGGACCCCGAAAATCGGGCGTGCGCTTCTCGCGGTGCGACGCCAACCCCTCGGCGACGTCGGGCCCGCCGAATCCGTAGAACTCGAGCGCCAGGGAAGCGTCGAACGCGGACCCGGCCGACCGGTACCAGTGGTTCAGCGAGTGTTTGGTCCAACGCATTGCCGATGGCGACACGGCCATCAGCTTGTCGGCGACGACGAGCGCCTCCTCGTGTACACGGTCGTCGTCGACACACAGCGAGACGAGCCCGATCCGTTCGGCCTCCTCGCCGGTCAGGGTGTCACACGTCAGCAGGTAGTACTTCGCCTTGGCCATGCCGCACAGCAAGGGCCAGCAGACCGCGGCATGGTCGCCTGCAGCGACGCCGAGCCGGGTGTGACCGTCGATGATGCGTGCGTTGCGACCGACGATCGAGACGTCGGCGAGCAGACCGGCCACCAATCCGGCGCCGACCGCCGGCCCGTGGATCGCCGACACGATCGGCTTGGAACAGTTGATGACGTTCCACACCAGATCGCGTGCCTCGCGCATGACCTTGGTACGCACCCCGTAGTCCCGGATCATCCCGTCGATCAGTTCGAAGCTGCCGCCGGCCGAGAAACCCTTTCCGGCACCCTGCAGGATCGCCACCTGCACGTCGGGGTCCCGGTCGACCGTCTGCCAGATCTCGGCGATCTCGCGATGCGCATCGGGTCCGACCGAGTTGAGCCCAGGGGCGTCGAACGTGACCCGCAGCACACCGTCGCGCGGCCGGTCGTAGGTGAAGCTCGGATACAGGGCGTCGTAGTCGATGCTCATGTGGTGCCTTTCTTGATCGCGGTGCGGATGATGTCGCTGAGCTCGAGCGGGGCGTCGCCCTGCACGCTGTGGCCGGCGTCGACGTCGATCACGATGGCATCGGGGCGACGCCGCAGCAGTTCGGCGACATCCGCATCGTCGACGACCGACTGCGGGCGTGTTCCGCGCACGAGCGTCACGGGTCCGGCGAAGGCTTCCAGATCGTCCCACAGCAGGGCCGGGTCGGCCCTGGGTGCTTGATCATCACCCATCACGGCGCTGTCGTCGCGCCGGTGTCTCCACACCCAACTGCCGTCGTCGAGTTGGGTCGCGTTGTGGAGGATGCCGCGGCGTAGCGAACTCTCAGACCGTGTGGGATTGAACTCGGTCGTGCGAGCGAGGAGGTCGTCGAAACTCGCGAACGTCGCCGGTCCGCGCACGAAGTCGTGGATCGCCTTGGCCTTCTCTCCGGTGACACCGGGAGTGATGTCGACCAGCACGAGGCTTCGTACCAGCTCTGGTCGGGTTGCGGCGAGAGAGATCGACGTGAGCCCACCGAGCGACATGCCAACCACGACAACCGCGGTGGGCGCGAGCTGGTCGATCACCGTGGCGAGATCGGCGGCGTTGGCGGCCGCCGCGGTGCCGACACCCGGGGCGGGACTGTCGGAGTGCCCGTGGCCGGGCAGGTCCGGGGCGAGCAACGGACGACCGAGCGCGAGCGCCACGGTGTCCCAGGTGTGCGCATTCTGCGCCCCGCCGTGGATCAGCACGACCTCGACCGGTTCGTGTGTCCACACCAGGCTGCTCATCTGCCGGCCATCGCTCAGCCGGGTCGAGACACGTCGCACGTCGGGCGGGTGTTCGTACGGCAAGCCGAACTCGGCCGCGTTCTCGTGGAACAGCCCGAACTCGTCGTACTCGATGCGCGCCACCATGCCAGCACCGTAGGGTCCCTCCCCATGTCGAGGCGAGACGCAGGCACCGGCAACGACCGTGGCGGTCCGTCGAACGCAACGATGGGGTGGCTTCGCACATGGCGATCTGCCGTGATTGAATCGCGGCCGTGAGCCTCATCTCTTCGATCGATCTCGACGACGAATGTCTCGCGATCACATGGGCCGACGGCGCCGCCAGCCGCTACCCGTGGCTGTGGGTGCGCGACCATGCACACGACGAGGCGACGCTGCACCCGGCGACGCAGCAACGTCAGCTGTACACCGCAGGCGTGCGGCGTGACCTGTGTGGGATCGCCGCCGGCATCGTCGACGACACCCAGATCGAGGTGTCATGGAACGACGGGACGAAGGCGTCCCGCCTGCCGATCGAGTTCCTCCAATCCTTTCGCACGCCCGGCGTGGCACACGTCGACGTGCCGGTCGAGCGGGTGCTCTGGGATGCCGAGATCATCCAGGACCAATGGCCGAGCGTCGAACATGCCGCCGTGATGGACGGCGACGACGGCGTGGCCAGATGGCTCGAGCTCGTCGCGCGCTACGGCTTCGGCATGGTCGTCGGGACACCTCCGACGATCGCAGCGACCGAAGCACTCGTACGCCGGGTCGGTTACGTGCGCGAGACCATCTTCGGTGGCTTCTGGGACTTTCAGGCCGACCTGTCGAAGGCTGACACGGCCTACACCAACCTCGAGCTGCTCCCCCACACCGACGGCACCTACAGCAACGACGCGCCCGGGCTGCAGCTGCTGCACTGCCTGGCGTTCGACGGCGACGGGGGTGAGTCGACGATGGTCGACGGGTTCCGGATCGCGTCCGAGCTCCGGGCGGGAGAACCCGAGTTGTACGAGGTGCTCTCGACCGTGCAGGTGCCCGGCCAGTACCTCGGCGACGGCGCCCACCTGATGGCGGCCCGGCCGGTGTTCCGTCACGACCATCTCGGAGCGCTCGTGCAGGTGTCGTTCAACAACGCCGACCGGGCACCGTTCCTGTTACCACCCGACGAGATGGCGGCCTTCTACGAAGCGTTGCGAGCATTCGAGGCCCTCGCCAACGACCACGCGATGCAGTGGCGTCGCGTGAACCGACCTGGCAACGCGATGTTGTTCGACAACTGGCGGGTCCTGCACGGTCGAGCGGCCTACACCGGCCACCGCCACCTGTGCGGCGCCTACCTCAACCACGAGGATTTCGAGAGCCGCCGCCGTCGGCTCAGGTCGGGAAGCTGACCGGCAGGTAGCGCGGTCCCCGCACCTGACCGCCGGCCCACGTGACCTCGTCGGGGGCCGACACCTCGAACTCGGGAAGGCGACGCATCCATGTGCGCAGGGCCACGTCCATCTCCATCCGGGCCAGATTCGAGCCGGCGCACCTGTGGATGCCCGAGCCGAACGCTATATGCCGGTTGCGTTCGCGGTCGATGACGAACTCGTCGGGGTTCTCGAACACCTCCGGGTCGTGATTCGCCCCGGGGAAGTTCATCAACACCTTGTCGCCCGGCTCGAACGTGACCCCGTTGATGTCGACGGTCTCGGTGACCAGACGGGCCATGGTGACCGGCGAGTAGAACCTGAGGCTCTCCTCGATCGCAGTCGGGAACAGATCGGGGTCCCCCGCCAGTCGACGTCGATCATCCGGGCTGGTGCCGAAGTGCCAGATGGCCGAGCCGATGGAACTCCATGTGGTGTCGATGCCCGCGACCAGCTGCAGGTTGCACATCCCGACCACGATCTCATGATCGATCGGGTTGCCATCCGGATCGACACTGTTGAGCAGGGCGGAGATCAGATCGTCGGCGTCGGGGTGCTCGGCGAGCCGCTCAGCCCGCTCTGCGACGGTCTCGCGAAAGAAGTTGCGGATGACGTCTCGGAACTGGACACGCAGCTCGGGCTTCGTGAGTCCGAACTCGAGCACACAGCGCACCCAATAGGTGAACTCGTCGACCCGATCCTCGTCGATGCCGAGCATGTGAGCGATCACCCGAGGCGGGATCTGCTGCGCGTAGTCACCGGCCGCGTCTGCCTTTCCGTCGGCGATGAAGCCGTCGATCAATCGGTCGCAGAGATCCTGGGTGTACTGACGATGGGCCTCGACGGCCTTCGGTGAGAAGTGCGGCAGCAGCAGACGGCGGGTCCACGAGTGCTCGGGCGGGTCGGCGCTGATGGGCGGGCTGTTGGCGCCGTACTTCTGGAAGTTGGGATCCCTGAGCACCGCCTCGGGCAGCGGGACGACGAGTACGTCCCGAGACGAGAGTTGGGGCACCATCTTCGCCAGCGCCTGCACATCGGCGTACT
This sequence comes from Acidimicrobiaceae bacterium, assembly GCA_024641005.1. GTDB lineage: Bacteria > Actinomycetota > Acidimicrobiia > Acidimicrobiales > Ilumatobacteraceae > Ilumatobacter. Next base: position 25,408 of record JAHEDX010000028.1, on the reverse strand, counting down.
TGGTGGGCAGCCACGAGCCACCCCAGCGGTCGGAGTGGGCGATCGGGCACTCGCCGCTGCGCACATCGCGCCAGACCGGTACCGGGTCGACGACATATCTGTCGTCGAAGATGTCGTAGTCGGTCTCCCAGTCGTCGACCGGTGCGGTGTCGCCCATGATGCCCCCTCGCGCAGCGCTCAGACGTGCCCCAGGATGGTACGAATCAGCCACCGGATCGGCCGAGTCGGAGTGACCCACCCGGCGACAGGGCCGTCGCTGGTCACCGTCACGGCACAGCTGTCCTCGATTCGACGAGATGGGAACGCCGACGGAACCGCCTGATGACATCTGCCAGGCCACCACCGTGCAGACTGGTACCGAACGTGGGAAAGACCATCCGGACTTCGAAGCTGGGGACGACGAGGGGAGCAACTGCATGACGGTCACGTCCGACGCCGGCGTTGCAGGAGGGGGCTCGAGGGCAGGCGATCTGCTCGTGGTCGACGACCTTCGTACCCATTTCCGCGTACCTACGGGTGACGTCAAAGCGGTCGATGGTGTCTCGTTCGCTCTGCCGCGGGGCACCACGCTCGGGATCGTCGGCGAGTCCGGGTCGGGCAAGACCGTGCTGTCCCGTTCGATCATGGGCCTCAACACGGCGGGCAATGCGGTCACCACCGGGTCGGTGTTGTACGACGGCACGGAACTGATCGGCCGATCGTCGAAGGAGATGAAGGCGTTGTGGGGCGCCGAGATGGCGATGATCTTCCAGGACCCGATGACGTCGCTGAACCCCGTCGTCAAGGTCGGCCGGCAACTCACCGAGCACGTGCGTTTCCACTTCGGCACCAACCGGTCCGATGCCCGAGCGGCGGCGATCGACATGTTGCAGTCGGTCCGCATCCCCGAAGCCGCCGAACGGATGGACAACTATCCGCATCACATGTCGGGGGGCATGCGCCAGCGTGTGTGCATCGCGATCGCACTGGCGTGCAGCCCGAAGTTGCTGTTCGCCGACGAACCGACCACGGCGCTCGATGTCACCGTGCAGCACCAGATCCTCAACCTGCTGTCACAGCAACAACGCGAACGTGCGATGACCATGATCTTGGTCACCCACGACCTCGGCGTGGTCGCCACCCGGGCCGCCGAGATCGCGGTCATGTACGCCGGAAAGATCGTCGAGAAGGCACCGACGCCGGTGTTGTTCGCCGAGATGCGTCATCCGTACACGCAGTCGCTGTTGTGGTCGATCCCAAAGACGTCGCAACCCAAACACACCCGCCTGAGTGCGATCGCAGGCCGGCCTCCCGATCTGATCAACCCTCCACCGGGATGCAAGTTCGCGCCGCGCTGCCCGTACGCGCAACAGCGTTGCCGCGACGAGGAACCACAGCTGGTCGACGGCCCGGGTGCCCGCCATCAGTTCGCGTGTCACTTCCCGGTCGGCACACCCGAGAACCGGGAGGCGTTCGATCGCAACCTCGCGTCGGGCCTGCCGCAAACGCTCACCGTGGCGGGCTGCCTGGCTGCCCGCGAAGACATCGTCGAGATCGGCGACGGCGCCTGATGGCCGGTAGCGGCAAGGCTCACCTCCGGCCGAGCGAATCCGTCCTGCTGAGGGCCGAGGACCTCACGGTCGAGTTCCCAGTCGGGGGTGGCCGAGTCGTTCACGCAGTCAGTGGCATCAGCTTCGACGTCGCCAAGGGGGAAACGCTCGGGCTCGTCGGCGAGTCGGGATGCGGCAAATCCACCACCGGCAGAGCAATCCTCCAACTCCCCAGACCCACGGGCGGCAGCATCACGTTGAACGATGTCGATCTCACCCGACTCGACTCCGGCACGATGCGGCAGCGCCGCACCGACGTGCAGATGATCTTCCAGGACCCGATCTCGTCGCTCAACCCCCGTCGCACGATCGGCGACATCGTGGCCGAACCGCTGCAGGTGTGGGGCCCGAAGCGCCCCGACGACCAGTGGGACATCGTCGCCAGGATGCTCGATGCCGTCGGCATCGATCCGGAAGCCGCCCGCCGCAAGCGCCCGCACGAATTCTCCGGCGGCCAGTGTCAGCGCATCAGCATCGCCCGAGCACTGGTCATGGAGCCCGAGCTGATCATCTGTGACGAGCCTGTGTCGGCGCTCGACGTGTCGGTACAGGCGCAGATCCTCAACCTGCTCGAGGACCTCAAGGCGCAGCACGGACTGACCTTGGTCTTCATCGCCCACGACCTCGCCGTCGTCAAGAACATCAGCGATCGAGTCGCCGTCATGTACCTCGGCAAGATGTGCGAGCTCGCCGAGTCCGACGAGTTGTACGCATCCCCTGCGCACCCATACACACGTTTGCTGATGGAGTCCCATCCCGAGCCCGATCCGGGTGTCGCAATCGACGAGTCGATGACCGAACTGGGCGAGCTGCCGTCTCCGATAGCGCCGCCCTCCGGATGCCGATTCCGAACCCGTTGTCCCCTTGCCGACGAGCGGTGCGCACGTGAAGAGCCGCAGATGCGTCGGGTGAACGATGACCACTACGTCGCATGCCACCATCCGTTGGTGGCCGTCGATGACGACCTGTCTGCCGCGTCTCGCCAGCCCACCCTGCCGCTCACGGCTCCGGCAACGGCTTGACGCGCTGCTCCGGATCGGCCGACCGGTAACGGCCGTTCAGGATGCTGCGGCGACGGGAAGATGCGGGTGGTGACAGGCCACGAAGTGGCCGTCTCCCACCGGCCGCAACTGTGGTTCGACGGACCGACACTCGTCGGTCGCGGCCGGACAACGAGTGTTGAAGCGGCAGCCGGCAGGTGGATCGATCGCCGACGGCAGCTCGGCTTCGAGCACCTGCTCGTCGACGATCGCGCGACTTCCCGGTATCGCAGCCATCAACGCCCGGGTGTAGTGGTGCGTCGGTCGAGCGAACAGATCGTCGGAACCTGCGACCTCGCAGACCTTGCCCAGGTACATCACCATCACGCGGTCGGAGATGTTCTTCACCACCGACAGGTCGTGGCTGATGAACATGAGGCTGACGCCGTAGCGCGCCTTCATGTCCTCGAGCAGGTTGAGGATCTGTGCCTGCACCGACACGTCGAGCGCCGACACCGGTTCGTCGCAGATGATCACCTTGGGATCCAGAACGAACGCTCGGGCGATGCTGATGCGTTGACACTGGCCGCCCGAGAACTGGTGCGGCTTTCGTTCTCCGTACCGGGGGTCGATCCCGACCGCTTCCATCAGTTCGTCGATCTTGTCGATCGACCACTCGCCTCGATCGCCCCAGACCCGGAGGCCTTCGGCGATGATGTCGTGCACGGTTCGGCGCGGATTGAGCGAGCTGATCGGGTCCTGGAAGATCATCTGCAGGTCGGGCCGAACCGACCGGAGGTCTTCTGCGCTGAGCTGCGTGAGGTCGGTGCCGCGGAACAGGACCGATCCCGATGTCGGCCGCGGCATCTGGATCACCGCCCTGGCGGTCGTCGACTTGCCGCAACCCGACTCACCGACGATCCCCAGCGTCTCACCTTCGATGAGATCGAAGCTCACATCCGACACCGCCTGGACGGTGCCTCCGTGGATCGGGAATTCGACGACCATGTGCTCGACGCGGACGAGCACACGCGGGTCATCGCGCAGGTGGGCGGTGCCTGAACCGGCCATCAGACGAACTCCTCGGCAGCTTCGTCGAGCGACAGGCCCGCACCTGTGACGCCGGCCCGCATGTTCTCGGCCAGTGCTGCCTCACCCTCGGGGGTGCCGACGGGGAAATGGCAGGCGAAGAAGTGCCCGGCGGAGCCTTCGATCAGCGGTGGTTTGTTGTCGACACACTCCGGTCGCGCGTGCCGGCAACGCGCCGCGAACGCGCACCCGGTCGGGGGGTTCAACAGGTCGGGCGGGCGTCCCGGTATCGGATGCAAGCGTGTGTGACTGGGTCGATCAGGATTGGGGATCGAGCGCAGCAGCGCCTGCGTGTACGGATGGCGCATGCCGCTGAACAGATCCTTCGCGCTCGCAAGCTCCATCAAGCGCCCGGCGTACATCACTCCGATTCGATCGGCTCGGCCCTCGGCGACCCCCAGGTCGTGCGTGATCAGGATCAACGACATGTTGCGCTCGGCCCGGAGTTCGTCGATGACGTCCAGGATCGTCTTCTGCACGGTCACGTCGAGCGCCGTCGTCGGCTCGTCGGCGATGAGCAGACGCGGTTCGCAGGCGAGTGCCATCGCGATCACGACACGCTGTCGCATGCCGCCGGAGAGCTCATGGGGATACTGGCGAAGACGACGCTCGGGCGACGGGATGTGCACCTGGCGGAGCAGCGCGATCGCTCGATCGTTGGCGATGTTGGAGGGCAGATCCAGGTGGTACTTCATCGACTCGGTGAGTTGGGCACCGATTCGTTTGACGGGGTTGAGGGACGTCATCGGATCCTGGAAGACCATCGCTGCCTGGACACCGAAGAAGTGCTTGCGCTCCTTCTTGGTCAGCGCGTCGATGTCCTTGCCGCCGATGCGGATCGATCCGGTCCGGGTGCCGTTGCCCGCGAGCAGGCCGATCAGCGTTCGGGCCAGCACCGATTTGCCGGATCCCGACTCACCGACGATCGCTATCGATTCCTTCTCGGCGAGTTGCAGCGACACGCCGTCGACGGCAGAAAGCGAACCGGCAGCGGTCGAGAACTCGACACGGAGATCATCGATCTCGAGCATGTTCGATCGATCATCGCTCACAGGCCGGACTCCTTGATATCGAATCGCTTGAGCATCTGGTCGCCGACGAAGTTGAGGCTGAGGACGGTGAGGAACAGCACCGCACCAGGAAGGAACACCATGTGCGGAGTGTCGCTGAACTTGATGCGGCCCTCGGCGATGATGGATCCCCACGTGATCGTCGGGGCTTCCACGCTGAGGCCCAGGAACGAGAGCGAGCTCTCGGCGACGAGAATGATGCCGAATGTCAAGAACGCGAACGACACGAGCGTCGGCATCACGTTCGGCAACACCTCGCGAACGAGGATCGAGCCCTTCTTCACGCCCAGGACCTGCGCCGCTTTCACGTAGTCGCGATCGGCCACTTGGAGCGTGCTCGCACGCACGATCCGTGCCAGGGCCGGGATCGCCAACAGGCTCACGGCGAGGATGACGTTCTTGAGCGACTGCCCCTGGATCGTGACGATGAAGATCACCAGCAACAGCGCCGGGATCGCCAAGGTGACGCTGATCAGCAGGCGCACCAGCGAGTCGACCCAGCCGCGCAGATACCCGGCCAGCAGACCGAGCAGGCCGCCCAGGAAGATGCCGATGAAGGTCACCGTTGCGCCGACGAACAGCGAGATGCGACCGCCCTCGACCACGCGGGCAAACACGTCCTGACCGAACGTCGCGGTGCCGAACCAGTGGTCCCAGCTCGGGCTTTGGGCGATCGCCTGGGCATCTTTCGCCGTCGGGTCCTGGATGAACGGCAACCACCGACCGAAGACGACGAAGAACAAGACGACGATCAGCCAGCCAGCGGCAAGGATGAACAACCAGTTGTGCTGGGACGCCGGCCGCTTCGGGTCGGTGATGTCATGGGCCCGCGCGCTCTTGACGGCCATGTCGGCGGCGACGCTGCTCATGAGCTGACCGTCGCTCGGACGCGAGGATCGACGACCGTGTAGAGCAGGTCGACGATCGTGTTGGCGGCCACGAAGAGGATCGCGACGAGCGCGACGATCGTCTGCACCGCGAAGAACTCACGACGCGCGACCGCCTCGATGAGATAGCTGCCCATACCATCGAAGTCGTAGATGAACTCGACGACGATGGCACCGTTGACCAACTGTGCGATGTTGAGACCGGCGACGGTGAGCAATGTCACGGTCGAGGGCCGCAAGACGTGTCGGATCAGGATGTGGGTGTTGGACATCCCCTTGGCCTTGGCCACCGCGACGTAGTCCTGTTGAAGGTTCTGCATCATGTCGGCACGAAGCAAACGCAGATACACGGGCGTCGCGGCCAGGCCGAGGACGAGCGCGGGGAGCCAGATCGAACCGATGTGCGCCGTCACGCCCGCGCTCCATGGCTTGTACCCGGTGAGCTGGTACCAGTCGCGCTTGATCGCGAAGAGGTAGCGCAGCGACTCTCCGAGCACGAAGACCGGAATCGACAACAACACGAACGCGGTCGTGTTGACGGTCGTGTCTCCCGGCGGCCCACCGCGATATGTGTTGTACACGACGATCGGAAGCAGGATCGCGCCGAACATGACGGCCGCGAATCCCCAGCCGACGCTGAACGCAACCCCGAGCATCGCCAACAGCACCAGCGGAAAGATCCAGCGCGGGACTCGGCGCGGTTTTCGGCCCGCCTGGTATGCCGCCCAGATCCCGAGCGGAACGGCCAGCACGAGTGCCGTGATCTGGCTGTAGAGGAACAACCACGCTGTCCGCGGCAGGCGTTGCTGCAGGGTGGTCGTCAACGGTTCTTTGTTCTTGTAGAACGCGTAGCCCAGATCGCCGTGCAGCAGATCCGAGACCCATCCCGCGTACTGCGCGAACACATTCTTGTCGAGTCCGCGATCTTCGACGCACTTCTCGACCGTCGCAACGTCGGCACCGGTGCCGAGCGACGCGACACACGGTTGCGAACTGGGAGGCAGACCGAGCTCGACGAGCGTGTCCTTTTGTGACTGATCGACGCCGACCTGACGCAACAGCACCGTCGTCGCAAAGGTCACGAGCACGACGATCAGCAGCGACCCACCGAGACGCTGGAGTGCGAAACGCCACCCGGCAACCCGGACGATCCAGGCCGCCAGAGCGAGAACGGCGACGAGAACGGCGACGAGAACGATCATGACGAGGTACCGACCGCGGCGATCACCACGACAGCACGAGGCCGTCGTGGTGATCGCCCCAACGTGTCGGTCAGCCTTCCTTCCAGGCCTCGTGCAACCAGACGCGACCAGCGATCGACGTCTGACCCACGTTGCCGGATGGGAGGGTCATCACACCGATGCCGTGCACGCCGGCCTGGTACGGGATCTCCCACTCGGTGGTGTTCAGCCAGAGGTTGTAGACGTTCTCGCCGAACAGGGTGTTGATCTGCTTGCCGAGGTCATCGAGCTTCGTCTGGTCGAGGGTCTTCCAGGTCTCCTCGAGCAGCGCGTCCAGATCCGGGTCGATGATGCGGCCGAAGTTGAGGGCCAGACCCGACGCGTGCCGGCTGTGCCACCAGACGAACTCGAGACCAGGGTTGCCCTGGCCGTGGTTGCGCCACAAGAACGTCTGGAAGTCGCCGGTGATCGCCTTGGTGATCAGCTCCGACTGGTCGAACTGGTCGATGTTGACGGTGAGTCCACAGTTCGTGCTCCACATGTCGGCGAACAGCTCGGCGGTCAGCAGGTTCGACGGAACATTCGTCGTTCCGTAGACGATTTCGGCGGGCCGGCCGATCTGGTCGAGCAGCGCGTTGCCTGCCGCAGCATCGAATTGCGGGAACCCTGTGTCCTCCAAGTAGCCGAGCGAGCCCTCGGCGAACGGGCCGTTGGCGATCTCATTGCCCGGAGCTCGGAACGCGATGTACTCGTCACGGTCGGTGCAGAGCGCGAGCGCACGTCGCATGTCGGGATTGTCGAACGGCGGCTTGGAGTTGTTGAACATCAAGTACGTCGTCTCGCGGTCAGGGGAGACGTTGACGAGCCCACCACCAGTAGCCGGCCACTCGTCACGCCAGAACGCCAGGTTCTCGCCGAAACTGTCGTGGTTGGCGTCGGCGTCACCTGCCTCCATCGTGGCCCGGCGAGCCGAGACGTCGGGAACCGGGCGGAAGACGATGCTGTCGAGGTACGGCAACGGCTGGCCGTCGGCACCATTGCGCCAGTAGTCGGGGTTGGCCTCGAGCACCGTCTGCTCACCGCGTGTCCACTCGGTCATCTTGAACGGACCGGTGCCGACCGCGAGCGCTCCGGCGCGATCGGGGTTGTCCCAGAACGAGGGAGCGATCAGCCACCCGGTGCGCTCGGCGATGTTGTAGGGGAACGTTGCGAACGGGCGGCTGAACGTGACCTTGACGGTCATCGGATCGACGAGTTCGACGCTGTCGGGGCCGTTCACGAGGTCGACGAGCACCTGGCCCTGCAGGATGCCCTTGGCCATCTCCTGCAGGCTGCGCTGAACGGCGGCGCCGTCGGCGGGCGTGCCATCGTGGAACACGACGCCATCGCGCATCTTGAGCGTGTACTCGGTGAAGTCGTCGTTCGCGTCCAACGACTCGAGCAGGAACGGCTCGGGGTCGCCGTCGCTGTTGACGATCATCAGCGGATCCATGACCTGGCGCATCACGGTGATGCACGAGACAGCACAGTTGGCACCCGGGATGTCCCACGTGTCGGACTCGGCCTCGAGCAGGTACGAGAGCGTCCCACCCCGGACCGGCGTCATCGCGTCGGGTGCATCGGTGGTGTCGGGTGCATCGGTCGTGTCGGGCGCATCGGTCGTGTCGGGCGCATCGGTCGTGTCGGGCGCATCGGGCGCATCGGTGGTGTCCGGTGCCTCGGTCGTGTCGCCCCCGTCGACGGTGTTATCGGCCGAGTCGTCGTCACCTCCGCATGCCGCTGCGACGAGCGCCAGCGCAAGAACCGGCGCGAGCCAACGGCGTCGCGATCGTAGATGCTGCATGAGTTCCCCCTCCTGGACCCCTGGGTCCGTGCCAGCTGCTGGACCTGTTGGTCCGATGACAAATGACAAGCCGACACTATGTCATATGTCACACCTCGGGGTGAAGTCGGCGCGCGCCCACGGCAGAGCCGAGCGACCATCCCCTCCGACGCTCACTCGGGTCGCTTGCGGCAAACTGTCACACGGATTCGACACGAGGGGACGAAACGACATGTACGCAGGAAGCTTCGCAATCGGGCATCCCGATCGACCGGCGTTCGTGATGGCGTCGACCGGAGCAGTGGTCACCTACCGCGAACACGAGGCGCGATGCAATCGACTCGCCCATCTCCTGCGCGCCCACGGCCTGCGACGGCTCGACCACTACTCGGTCTTCATGGAGAACAACGACCGCTATCTCGAGGCGTGCGGGGCAGGCGAGCGTTCGGGCCTGTACTACACGTGTGTGAACTCGTACCTCACGGCGGACGAGTTGGCCTACGTCATCGACAACAGCGAATCGCAGGTGTTGATCACGTCACGGGCCAAGCGCGAGGTTGCGCTCGCGGCCGTTGCCAACTGCCCGAAGATCACGTTGGTGCTGGTAGTCGACGATCCGGGCGGCGCCGACGATGACCGCGTCCGCGACTTCGACAGCGCCACGAGCGACCACCCGACCACCCCGTTGCCCGACGAACAGCTGGGCACAGCGATGTTGTACTCGTCGGGCACGACCGGGCGCCCGAAGGGCATCATCCGGCCGCTTCCCGACCAGTCACCGGGTGAGCCCCTCGCTCTGTACCAGTTCCTCGCCAATCTGTGGCGCTATCGCGAAAACATGGTGTACCTGTCGCCGGCGCCGCTGTATCACTCGGCTCCCCAGGCCGCCGTCAACCTCGCGATCCGCATCGGCGCCACGGTGATCATCATGGAGCGATTCGACCCGGTCGAGTACCTGCGGTTGATCGAGCGCTATCAGGTGACGCACAGCCAGCTCGTACCCACGATGTTCAGCCGGATGCTCAAGCTCCCCGACGAGCAACGCACAGCGTTCGACCTGTCGTCGTTGGAAGTCGCCGTCCACGCGGCGGCGCCGTGCCCGGTGCAGGTGAAGGAACGCATGATCGGGTGGTGGGGACCGATCATCCACGAGTATTACGGCGCCACCGAAGGATTGGGCTTCACGGCATGTGACAGCGAGGAGTGGTTGGCCCACCGGGGAACGGTCGGCAAGGTGATGCTCGGCGATCTCCACATCCTCGACGACGACATGAACCCGCTGCCGATGGGCGTGCCCGGCACGATCTGGTTCAAGACGGCCACCGAATTCGAATACCACAACGACCCTCAGAAGACTCGGGAGTCGAGTTCGCCGGACGGCACGATGACCACGGTCGGCGACGTCGGCTACGTCGACGACGACAACTTCTTGTATCTCACCGACCGTAAGACGTTCATGATCATCTCGGGCGGTGTGAACATCTACCCACAAGAGACCGAAGACCTCCTGATCACCCACCCGTCGGTAGCCGATGCGGCCGTGATCGGGGTGCCGAACGCCGATCTGGGTGAGGAGGTGAAGGCGATCGTGCAGCTGATGCCCGGCGTCGCACCTGACGCTCACACGGTCGACGTGTTGTTGGCGTTCTGCAGCGCGCATCTCTCGCGCCAGAAGGTGCCGCGCTCGATCGATTTCGAGGCCGAACTGCCCAGGCTGCCCACGGGCAAGCTCTACAAGCGTCTGCTCCGCGACCGCTACTGGGGCGAGGGACAGAACAAGATCGTGTGAGGCGGGGTTACGACCTCGGGCCGGCGATGGATCTGGTCACGGGTGCGCCGATGACCGGGCGAGACGGACCGGCTGCGGTCAGGTGCCGGTCCAGTCCGGGGCACGCTTCTCCGCGAACGCCTTGGGCCCTTCCTTGGCATCGTCGGAGCTGAACACCGAGACCTGCAGCGGCAACTGGAGCTTGTAGAACTCGTCGTCGGTGACACCCTGCGTGGCCCGGATGAGCTGCTTGGACGCAGCGACCGCCAACGGCGCGTTCCGCGCGATCCGTTCGGCGAGTCCCATCGCGACGTCGACCGCTTCCCCCTTCGGCGCGACCCTGGCGACGAGACCGACCTGCAAGCCCTCTTCCGCCGTGATCGGGTCGGCGGTGATCGCCATCTCCATCGCCTTGCCGTACCCGACCCTGCTGGGCAGCCGCAGCAGCCCTCCGCCCGCGGCGAACAAGCCGACGCCGACTTCCGGGATACCGAGTTTGACCCCCTCGGCAGCGACCAACAGATCGCATGCCAGGGCGAGCTCGAGGCCACCTGCCAACGCGAATCCTTCGATTGCCCCGATCAAGGGCTTGTTCGCCCCGTGCCGGATGAACTGCATCATCGGGCCGATGTCCTCACCCCGGGCAAATGCCTTGAGGTCCATGCCGGCGCAGAACCCCCGCCCCGCGCCCGTGAGGACACCGGCTGTGAGGCCGGGGTCGGAGTCGAGTTGAGCGACCGCAGCGACCAGCCCGGCCGACAACGCGCCATTGATCGAGTTCATTGCCTCGGGCCGGTTGAGGGTGATCAGCAGCACGCGTCCACGTTGTTCGGTCAGGACAGCAGCTTCATCGGACATTGGTATCTCCTGTGGTGATCGATGACGGTCGAGATGGTCGGCGGAACCCGGCGAGAGCGCCGGCTGCGAGGTGCGCGTCCTCGCCGATCGACGATTACTTGGGTGGCATCCGGATGCCGCCGTCGACGCGGATCGTCTGGGCGTTCATGTACGGATTCGTGATGAGGTCGAGCACCATGAACGCCAACTCCTCGGAGCTGCCGAGACGCTTCGGGAACAGCACGGACTGGCCCAGGTGGGCCTTGAACGCATCGGACGCCTCGCCCTCGCCGTAGATCGGGGTGTCGATCAGACCGGGGGCGACCGTGTTGACGCGGATGCCGACGGCCGCCAGGTCGCGAGCGATCGGCAGGGTCATGCCGACGACGCCACCCTTCGACGCCGAATATGCAGCCTGACCGATCTGGCCGTCGAACGCCGCCACCGATGCCATGTTGACGATCGCGCCGCGCTGACCGTCACCATCGACCGGGTCGGTCTTGGCCATCGCTGCGGCGGCCAGACGCAACATGTTGAACGTGCCGAGCAGGTTGATCTTGATCACGAAGTCGAAGACATCCTGGGGCATCGGGTCGTTGTTGCGGTCGACGGTGCGACCGGCCCGGCCGAGACCGGCCGAGTTCACGAGCGCTCGCAGAGGACCCATCTCGGACGCGGCCGCGACCGCTGCAGCGCCGTCTTCTTCGCTCGACACGTCGCACTTCACGAACAGCCCGCCGATCTCGGAGGCGACGGCCTGACCACGCTCTTCTTGGAGATCGGCGATCACGACGTGGGATCCGAGCGCGGCGAGCTGGCGTGCACACGCCTCACCGATTCCGGACGCTCCGCCGGTGACGATCGACGAGGAACCTTCGAGATTCATTCTGGGCATTGGTTGATCCTTTCGATGACGGTGTTGAAGTCCGACGGCGTTGGTGTGCCCGCCGTCGGAAGATGTTCGGTGAGCCGCACCGGCTCAGATTCGTTCGATGATCGTGGCGTTGGCAAGCCCGCCGCCTTCGCACATGGTCTGCAGACCGTAGCGACCACCCGTGCGCTCGAGCTCATTGAGCAACGTGGTCATCAGCTTCGCGCCCGAGCACCCGAGTGGGTGGCCGAGGGCGATCGCGCCACCGTTGACGTTGGTCTTGGCCAGATCGGTGCCGTGCTCTTTCTGCCAGGCGAGCACGACCGAGGCGAATGCTTCGTTCACCTCGAACAGGTCGATGTCGTCGATCGACAGACCCGAGCGGGCGAGCACCTTCTCGGTCGCCGGGATCGGCCCCTTCAGCATCGTGACGGGGTCGGTACCGACCACGGCGAAACTGTGGAAGCGTGCACGCGGGGTGAGCCCGAGTTCGGCTGCCTTCGCTTCACTCATCACCAGTACCGCTGATGCGCCGTCGCTGATCTGTGACGAGTTGCCGGCGGTGACCTTGCCGTTTTCCTTGAAGGCGGGCTTCAGGTTGGCCAGCGTCTCGGGTGTCGTACCTTCCCGGATGCCCTCGTCGGTGGTCATCATCTGGGTGACACCGTCGACCACCACGGGCACGGGGATGATTTCGCGTTCGAAGCGGCCCTCGGCCGTTGCCTGAGCGGCACGGCGCTGGCTCTCGGCCCCGAATGCGTCGAGATCCTCACGGCTGAGGCCGTATTCGTCAGCGATCATCTCCGCGCCGATGCCCTGGGGCGGCAAACCCGTCGCTTCGTAGCGTTCCATCATCGAGCCGGGGAAGGGGAACCCCATGTCCTTGACGATCGACGCTCCCATCGGGGTACGGGTCATCACCTCGACGCCGGCAGCGACGACGATGTCGTACGCGCCGGCCATGACGCCCTGGGCGGCGAAATGCAGAGCCTGTTGGCTCGAACCGCACTGCCGGTCGACAGTGGTGGCGGGCACCGTCTCGGGCCAGCCGGCGGCCAGCACCGCGTTACGGCCGATGTTGAGCGATTGCTCGCCGACCTGCATCACGCAGCCCATGATGACGTCGTCGACCAGGGCGGGGTCGAGACCGTTGCGCTGTTCGATCGCCTTGAGGACATGGGCGGCGAGATCGGCGGGATGCCAGTCCTTGAGTTTGCCGTTGCGGCGGCCGCCCGGCGTGCGGACGGCGTCGACGATGACAGCGTTGATCATGTTGTTGCTCCCTGTGCAGTGGATCGGTGGAGATTGTGTTGGAGACGCAGTAACAGCCCGGCGAGTGCCTGGCGGTCGGACCTCGAGATACCGGCGCGCAACTCGGCGCGCAGGACCCGGTCGACTTCGGCGATCGCCTCGGCCAGCTCGGCCCCCGCAGGCGTGACGGCAACCAGCCAGACACGGCGGTCGTCCGGGTCTGGTAGCCGCTCGACATAGCCGAGCGATTGCAGTCGATCGACCTGTGTGCCGGTGACGGCGCGCCCCTGATCGAGATGTTCGGCGGCTCGTGTCTGATTGATCGGGCCGAAGTCGGCGATGTACGACAACAGGCTTGCCAGGCTGAGCGTGAGACCGAGTGGGGCGAGCCGCTCGTCATAGGCCGACCGAATCGCGTTGGCGGTGGCCATCAGCGTGCTCTCGACACGGAGCCAAGGCGGCGCGTCGAGCTCGTGAGCGGGGCGCCCGACTGGGCCCCCGGCTGAACTCGTCGCGTTTGTCATCGGCATGATTGTATGAAAGCATACAGTCCGTCGCCATACAGCTGGCAAATTCGACCGCGATCACCACCACACCAGGAGCACCGATGACCGACACGAGCAACACCGGCAAACTCTCCACAGAGGAAGCCGACGCTTTCGCCACACGGTGCCGTGCGTTCCTCACCGAGCACGCCAAGCCCGGCCAACGACGCAACATCGCTGCCGCCAAAGAGTTCCAGGGCAAACTCGCCGAGGCCGGGCTGGCCGGGTTGACCTTCGCCAGCGAGTTCGGTGGGGCCGGCCTCAGCTCCGAACACGAGCGGATCTGGCGTTCGGTTTCCAGCGAGTTCCCTGCGATGACCGGCGAATTCGTCATCAGTCACGGCATGTGCCTTCCGGTGCTCAACGAGTTCGGCACCGACGACCAGAAGCGGCGCTACATGCCCGACAACATCGCAGCGCGGACCATGTGGTGCCAGATGTTTTCCGAGCCGGGCGCCGGGTCGGATGTCGCCAGCCTCCAGACCAGGGCGGAACGTGACGGAGACGAATGGACCCTCAACGGCCAGAAAGTGTGGACGACGCTCGCCCACGAGAGCGACTTCGGGGTGATCATCGCCCGCACCGATCCCGAACAGCCCAAGCACGCCGGCATCTCGATGTTCATCCTCGACATGCGGGCGCCGGGCGTCGACATCCGCCCCATCCACCAGATCGATGGCGGCAGACACTTCAACGAGGTCTTCTTCACCGACGTGCGCATCCCGGCCGCCAACCTGCTCGGCGAGTACAACAACGGATGGCGCCAGGCCACGGCGATGCTGATGTACGAGCGAGTCGCGATCGGTTCGGCAGGATCTGGCTCGATCAGCCAACCGATGTACGACATCCTGCTCGCCGGCGCCCGCTCGGCAGGCCGCGTCGACGATCCGGTCGTACGCGACCAGCTGATGGAGATCTACGCGATGGAGACGACCAAATCACTCGTCGCAATGCGAACACGAGCCGAGATGAAGGCCGGGAAGGCGCCCGGCCCGGGGGGATCCCTCGGCAAGCTCTACGGATCGGTGATCGCGTGGCGCTTCCGCGAGATCGCGATGGAGATCGCCGGTCCGGGCAGCCAGGCGTGGGATACGACCGACGGCCGCGCCGCCGAACTACAGACGCAAGTGGTCGGTTCGTTCAGCAGCAGCATCGCCGGTGGCACCGACGAGATCCAGCGCAACATCATCGGCGACCGCGTGCTCGGGCTGCCCCGAGACATCTCCGTTGACACCGGCGTCCCCTTCAAAGACCTGAAGGTCGGCACCGTCCGCTAGTCGCCGTTGCGGTCACGTCATCGGTTCTGCCGCGCTGCTGAACGTCGGGCTGAGATGCGAGGTGTCGTTGAAGCAACGCACGATCCACCGGTCCTCGGTCACGACGATGTGCGAGATCGAGGCATTGTCGGCGCCGGTGAAGGCGAACCCCGATGCGTCGGTGGCGATCTTCATCACCTGACCGATGACACCGCCGTGCACCACGGCCACGACCAGCTGGTCGCGATGGGCAGCCGCGATCCGTTCGACGGCCCCTCGAACACGCGCCTCGAAGTCGGCGGCGGGTTCCGCGTTGGGAATCACGTCCCAGCGCTGCTCGACGTACATCTGCTCGGCGATCGGGTCGCCATCGGCGATCTTGTGGCGCAATAGACCACCCTCCCAATCGCCAAGGAAGACTTCACGCAGATCGGGCTCGACCTTCGCGTCCTGTCCGATCCGCGCCAGCAGCGGCGCAGCCGTCTGGTGGGTGCGGGTGAGCGTGGTCACATACACAGCGGCGATCCGTTCGCCGGTCGACACCAACCGTTCGGCAACCTGCTCGGCTTGCAGCTGACCATCGAGATGCAACGGAGGGTCGGCATGGCCGCCCACCAACGCGAACGACTCACCCTCGATCAGCGGCGCCGATTCGCCGTGCCGAACGAGCAAGATCTCACACGCACCCGCCGTCGGCGCGAAGCGAGGCTGACGGAACTCACGGCGATCGATCATCGGGCCGACCGTACCCGGACTCATTCGCTCACGTTCAGGCGGGGGCGATCGGTGGCGGGCCGGCAAAGCGGGTACCCGGTGGATCGATCGCCCAGTCGGACGGCGAGTTCCAGTGGCCGTCGTACACGACATCGCGCAAGGGCAGCCGTCGCACCGGGCCGTGGCGACCGAGCGGACGACCGAGCGGGATGGTCGCGCTGATCGCGACCGCATCGGGAATCTCGAGCACCGCCCGCAATTCGTCCTCGACCAGCACGTGCCACCCCGTCATCACTCCCCCGTACCCCAGCGCCCTGGCGGCCAACAACAGATTCTGACAAGCCGGGTACACCGACGAGCCCTCGAACGGGTTGGGGGCGCGGTATCGAACGAGGCACGGCAACACGACGACGGGAATCTCCTCGAAGTGCTCGACGAAATGATCCATCGCCGCTCGCTGGCGCCCTTTCGGTGAGACGGGATCCAGCGCCGAACCAGATCCGTACCCGGCATCGGCAGCCTTGTCGCGCCAACCCCGTCGGAAACCGCGGGCCAGGATCGCTTTCGCCTCGACCGCCCGCTCATCGTCGCGCAGCACCACGAACCGAGTCGGCTGCCGATTGGTCCCAGACGGCGCCCGCGTGGCGTGCCACAGGATCGTCGCGAGATCGTGCTCGGGGATCGGCTCGGCAGCGAAACGACGGATGGCCCGCGTGGTCGCCATCCCGTCGAGCAGGTTGGGGATTTCGGTCGCCATCGGGGCAGCGTATGCAGAGCTGTCGGGCCGGCCAGGGTCCGGCATCGCATCACCGGCGAATCATCGTTCGAGCACGCCACCTCCAGGGACACGTCGATCCGCCGGCGGGGTATGTCAAGCTGAGATGTGTCAGATGCTCAGGCTCTCGATCGCGGCCTTCGCCGCGCGTACCGCGGCGCCAAGCTGCTCGAGGGCCCGTTCGTACGTTACGACGGCGCTCCGATACCAGCCGCAGCGCGCGACGCATTGGCGAGCGGCTGCATCCTGGCGACGAACCATCGTTCGATCTTCGATGCCTTCGCCGGGTTCGCCGTACTCGGCCGGATGCAGGTAACCGCCCGACCGGTGAGTGCGAAGTGGCTCTGGGAGCACCGGTTCCTCGGTCGCTTGCTCGACTCGGTCGGCGCAATCCCCGTCGGGTCCGGGCGAGAAGTGCTCACCGCGGTCGAAACGGCGGCCGATCGCGTGCGAGCCGGCGAGGTCATCCTCGTCACGCCCGAGGGCCGCATCGTCCCACGTTCGGAACGGGTGGCCGGCGTCGGCGAGGGCACCAAGCTTGTTTCGCGCATCGCGGTCGCGGCTGACGCAGCGGTGATCCCCGCGGCGATGACAGGCACCGACACATTCTGGCCTCTGGAACGGAAGACCCCGAGACTCCGACCGTTCCGTCCGGTCACGATCCGCTATGCGTTGGGAGAACCACTCCACTTCGGGCCGTCGCACAGCGACAACGTCGCCGCGACGATGAGTTCGATCAGCGCGCTCCTCGACATGCTCGGGGAGAAGGCCGATGCAGACTGACCGACCTCGCGAGACCAACCTCCTCGATCGGCGGCTGCTGCGCCTGCAGGGACCCGATCGCCCGTGGACGATCCGATTCACGGCGCAACTCAGCAACCCCATCACGACGCCGACACTCGACGCTGCCCTGCGCGCGCTGCAGACGGTCCGGCCCGACCTGAGCGCCGGCCTCGACTCTCACGGACTGTGCTGGATCGAGAACGACGATCTCGTGGCAACCGGTGAATGCGACCCCGACGACCCGATCGATCTCGCTCGCTCGGGTATCCGCGTCGCACTGCCCGGGCCTCGCCGACTCGTGCTCGATGTCAACCACGGCTTCACCGACGGCTTGGGCGGCCTCGCCATTCTCAGCGACCTGCTCACCTGCCTGCGCGGCGACGTCGACGTGCCGGCACGACACCACGTCAGCGACACCGAACTCGGCCAGCTGGTCGGTCGACGTCCGTTGCGCCTCGCGCGTGAGTTCGCAGGTCTCGCTCGCCAGCTCGCATACCGCCCGGCACGTTGGCCGACATCGGAAACCACGAACGTCGTTCAGATCGAGATCGACATCGAACGGCTCCGGGCAGCACGCCCTCCCGGGCTCGGCGTCAACGATGTGCTGGTCGCAGCCGTGCACATCGGACTCGCTCGTCACCTCGGCACCGATCGGGTCTCGGCCGCCGTTCCGGTCGATGTGAGACGACTGATCGGATCGCCGACCGGACTCGGGAACGCGGTGCTCAATGCACCGACTCGTTCGATCACACACCATCGAGGTCTCGCGGCGGCGGCCCGCTCGGTCCACCACCAACTCGACCAGGAGACAGCTCCGGAACGGCTGCGCTCCCGACTCGGCGCCTACGTACTGGCTGCCAGGCCAGGGGTACCCTCGACCGACACCCGACAGCGGCGGGGACACTGGCCCGAGACCGCGGTCTGCTCGAATCTCGGCCAGATCGACGTTCCGGGCTGCGAGTGGGTCTCCTTTTCGCCGCCGGCACGAGACCTGGTGGCGATCGGGATCGTCACGCAGGCGCGCACGACGACGGTCACGGCACGAGCCAGGTGCGGCGCTGAACGGTTGGCCGATCTGCTCGCGGAGATCATCGCGCCGATCGACGCGGCCGCCCACTGATCAGGCAACGCGTGCAGATGCCGAGCGAAGATCCTCGATGGTCGAGTCGATCACCTCGTCGAGCGTCATTCGGCGCACCATCGCTGAGATACGTGATCGCACCTCGGCGGGCAAGGCTGCCAACTGTTCCTCGTGTGCGGCGAGCTGCTCGGCCGTGTGTGGGTTGGGCGCCGGTGTCCGTTGATGCACCAGAAACTCCAGGATCAGCTCGGCCGGCGCATACCGTTCGGCGTCCATCAACAGCACCGCACATCGTCTGAGCTGCTGAGACACGACCGCCAGCGCACCGCTCGAGCGGTGTCGCGACAACGTATCGGCCGCGTCGATCATCGCCCTCGGCAACTCACCGAGCTCGGCCCGGGCGCCGGCACCGACCATCTCTGCCACATTCCTGATCAGCCAGGATCGGGCCAGCGTCGCCTGCTCGACGGCAGCCGCCATGCGGTCGGCGATCGCTTCCGGGGCGTCCTCGCCGCGCAGCGAGTCGATCAGCTCGAGCCCCACCACCTGCGATATCGCGCTCTCGTCGCTGAGCAACTCGCGGGCCCGCTTCGCTGCATCGCGAGCATCTTCGAGTTGACCGGTGTACGTGTACAACAGCGAGGTGAGTGCGTACGCCCACATCCGACCGCGGTCCACCCCCGTTCCGGCGGTCTGAGCGAGCGCGAGTTCATAGAGCTCGAGCGCGTGCCCGGCCTCGCCGGCGAGGTGGAGCGCGAAACCCACGACGGCCATGTCGGTCGCGCTGGTCAGTTCGGGTCGGCCGCGGGCGGCTGCCGCATACGCAGCGCCGGCGGAAACGACCGTGTCGTTGTCGCCACTCGCCGCGGCGCAGGAGACATGAAGAGCACGCAAGCCGATCGACGAGTCCGACAAGTGGTCGCGATGCAACTCGAGGGCAGGTTCGAGCCACCCGGCGACCTCGCCACGGTTGCGGAACAACACCTCGAACACCAGAGCACCGAGCAATCTCGAGCTGAGCTCACGATCACCGAGCCGGACACAGTGGCGCGCAGCCGCACGGATGTCTTCCCATGCGTCCTCGAGGGCAGCCACGGCACGAACCTCGTCGGCCGTTTGAGCGCGTTCGGCAAGCTCCTCGACAAGATCCGTGTAGTACGCGGCATGTTCGGCGAGGAACTCGTCCGCGTCGCTGCCGAGTTCCTCGAGAGCGAACTCTCGGATCGTGTTCAGCAGGCTGTACGACGCCGTGGATCCATCGAGGTTCACCACGACCATCGACTGGTCGACGAGTACCCCGAGGAGGTCGACGATGTCGAGATCCTCGACGCGCTCGTCGGCACAGATCCGTTCGACGGCCACGATGTCGAACCGTCCGGCGAACACACCGAGCCGAGCGAGCAGCAGACGCTGAGTCTCGTCGAGCATCTGGTACGACCATTCGATCGTCGACCGCAGGGTCGAGTGTCGGTCGTCGGCCTGCTTGCGGCCGCGGAGCAAACGGAAACGCTGACCGAGTCGGGCGGCGATGTCCTCCGGAGTCATCGACCGACCACGCGCCGCGGCCAACTCGATCGCGAGCGGCAGACCGTCGAGTTCCCGACAGATGCGAAGCAGAACTTCCCGACGTGGGCCGCTGACGTCGACGCCGATGTTCGCCTCGGCAAGACGCTGCGCAAACAGTTCGACCGCAGGGCTGTCGACGTTCGAACAGTCGAGCGGCCCGAGGACATGCAGCTGCTCACCTGGCACGCCGAGCGGTCCCCTGCTGGTGGCCACGACCGTGAGCTCGGGACACGACGCCAGCAGCTCGCGCACGACCGCGCCGGCCGCGTCGATGACATGCTCGCAGTTGTCGAGCACCAAAACCGCAGGTTCGCCGAACAGGTGATCGACGATCGACGCGAGCACGGGTCGACCTCGCTCGACGGGTGCCCCGATGTCGTCGGCGATCTGGTACGGGACCGCGGTCGGATCGAGCACCGGAGCCAACTCGACCAACCAGGTGCCGCCGGGCGAAGACCGTGAGAGCTGGGCGGCAAGCTGCTGTGCGATCGTGGTCTTTCCCATGCCTCCCGGCCCACAGATCGTGATGCAGCCATGCCTCGATGCCGCCTTCGTCAGCAGCTCGAGCTCGTCGGACCGTCCGTGGAAGCTGTCGATTCGCACCGGCAGGTTGGTTCTGCCGACGTCGATGGTCGCGAGCGGCGGGAAGTCTGTCTCACAGCCTTCGACGTACAGCTGGAAGATCTGCTCGGGGGCCGAGAGATCGCGCAATCTATGGATGCCGAGGTCGGAGAACGTCGCGTCCCTCACCAGCACGGCCGTCGTCGCCGACACCAGCACCTGGCCGCCGTGTCCGGCAGACATCAACCGTGCCGTGCGATTCACGTCGGGGCCGAAGTAATCCCCGCCGCGCTCCTCAGCGGTGCCCGTGTACATCCCCATCCGAACGCGGATGGGCACCGCTTCGGGCCACGGTTCGGCCACCAGCGACCGTTGCAGCGCCCTGGCGGCCTCGATCGCATCGGAGGGGGCAGCGAACACCGCGGCGAAGCTGTCTCCTGCAAGCGAGAAGATGTAGCCCCGATGCGCGGCGATCGTCTCGGTCATGATCTCGTCGTGACGCGCCAACGCAGGGCCCATCAGAGCAGGGTGCTGGTCCCAGAGCCTGCTCGATCCTTCGACATCGGTGAAGAGGAAGGTCACCACACCCGACGGCGGCTGGACCCCCACAGCATTCATGACCAAACGATGGTACATCCTCGGTCGACGAGGAAAATTCTGCCGGTCATCGAGTCGTCTCGGCCGGGAGCCGCCCGACGGTAAGGTGCCGAGATGGCGAAACTCCGGACGCTGCCGACGGACGCGCCCAAGCCGGGGATCAAGGTCTCGAATCCTCCGTGGCCCGCAAACGGACCAGCCCTTGCGATTTCCTTCTCGGGAGGCGGGTTCCGAGCCAGTCTGGCCGGCATCGGGCTGCTGCGAGCGCTGGCCGACAACGGGCTGCTCGCCAACGTCCGCTACTCGTCGTCGGTCAGCGGTGGATCATGGGCGAACGCGCTCCTGGCGCGCAACTGGCACGCCCTCGCACAGCGCGACCACGATCTCGCAGCCGTCGATGAGCTGATCGTGCGCCCGTTCGTCGATCGGATCACCACGACGTCGCTGACGACGAAGATGGCGTTGAACCTGTGGCGAGTGGCCGGGCCCAAGACCCGGACCGATCTGCTCGCCGACGCGTTCGACGACTGGTTCGGGCACGGGATGACGCTCGGTGAACTTCCCGCCGACTGCCGCTGGATCTTCAACGCGACCAACCTCTCCAACGGAGTGCGGTTCGGATTCGAACGCGAACGGATCGGTGACTACCGCTCGCACTACATCCGGGCTCCAGAGATGCGCCTCGCCGACGCGCTCGCGGCCAGCGCAGCGATTCCCGGCGCTCTGGCGACCCAACACCTGAGGTCGCCGTACAACTTGTACCCGCGCCGGGGTAGGCCGAAGCTGGTCGACGGTGCGGTGTACGACAATCTCGGGATCGAGCCGTTGCTCAACATCCGAACCAAGCCGCTGATCGTCGTGCTCGACAGTGGCGCGAGGCTCAAGCCGACGTTGACCGAGCGGCTGGGGCTCGTCGGATCGGTGAAGCGGGCCCAGGCCGTGATCAACAGCCAACCGACGATCCTTCGCAAGCGATGGCTGGTCGACAAACTCCGGACCTGGGAGGACTGGGAGGCAGCCGACCCCGAGGGCTACGCCACCTACATCGCCGACCAACGAGCGGGCGAGGCGGCGATCAAGGAATGGCAGCACCGCGTCCGAGCCGGCGAGGTCGGCCCCGACGAGTCGCCACCTCCGATGCCCCCGCCCCGCGCCGTGCGAGGCATCGTGTTCGGGCTCGCCACGTCGATGGACCCCAAAGACGGCAACATCGAGTCGGCTGCGAGCAGGCATCAGACGTATTCGCCCGACCCGGCTGTTCCCGAACTACCCCCGTGGCACCCGGCCGCGACGGACGCCGCCGAATGGCGGGCCGCTGTCGCCGGCGTGCCGATGTCGGCCGGCAAGTTCGAACCCGAGATCTGCCGCGACCTGATCTACCGGGGATGGTGGCTGGCGCGCGAGTCGCTGCGCACCTTCCATCCCGAGACGCTCTCGCGTCCGGCACCCGCTTGGAGTGCTTTCGACTGACCATGTGTCGCTCAACCGGCGGTCGGCGTCGAACCCTCGATCGGGTTCGTGGCAACTGGTGATCGTCACGAATCGTGCGCCCTGCCCCAAGGGCGCGACAGTGGTCGCATCGTGGACCCCACTCGCATGATCCAGTACTCCGACGACCTGCGTGACAGCCTCACCGTCAATCTCGTCGCGCACGAACGTCGTTCGTACGACCTCGGCGGGCTCAAACACGCCGCTGTCGCGATCGTGTTGGTGGACAGTGACGTCGAACGCGATCACGACGACCCGGTCTTCGCCGACGACATCGACATGTCGAACGTACCGGGCGACACGACCGGGCTCGATGGCCGCATGGTCGGCGTCGCCGGTGGCGCCTCGTTCCTGTTGTGCCGTCGCGCCTCACGTCTGAACAAACACGCCGGCCAATGGGCACTGCCCGGTGGCCGCCTCGACCCAGGGGAGTCACCCACCGAGGCGGCACTGCGCGAACTCGACGAAGAGGTCGGGCTCCGCCTCGGCCACGATGCGGTCATCGGCTGGCTCGACGACTACCCCACCCGCTCGGGCTACGTGATCACACCGGTGATCGTGTGGGGCGGCGGCGATCCACCCTTGGCCCCGTCACCCGACGAGGTGCTCGCCGTGTACCGGATCGGGCTGCACGCCCTGCGCGACGGCGAACCGAGGTTTGTGTCGATACCTCAAAGCGACCGGCCTGTCGTGCAGATCCCGCTCGGCAACGACCTGATCCACGCGCCGACCGGTGCGGTGCTCTACCAGTTCCGCCAGGTGGCCATGGCGGGCAGGATCGGCGAACGAGTCGACCATCTCGAACAACCCGTGTTCGCTTGGAAATAGCTCGCTGCAGGCGACAGCCGACCAGGGTCGCGGCGTACCGAACCCCGGTCGCTCACGGCCCCCAACGCAGTGGGTCAGCCGGGGAGTTCGCCGTGGACCACGGCCTCGCCGACGATCTCCCATCCCGAATCGGTTCGCACGAGCGCGCTGCCAGTGGGCAGATCGACGACGGACGTGTCCGCCAACGAATGTGACCGTTCGAGCTGGTCGCGCGGCCAGGTCTCGACCTCGGTGATCAACGCCAGCTGCGCGACCAGCCCCAACCCCAGCGCAAAGCCGCCACCGCGGCGATCGGTCATCGGATCGCACAGGGCCGCTGCGCTCGAGCCAGCGGCGATCACGACGCCACCGGCGTCGAGCACTCCCACGATCGCAGCCATCAGTGGGGTGTCCTTGAGCACGCTGCGCAGATGGTTCGCCGAATCACCGGCGAGGAACACGGCTTGCGCGCTCGACACCACCGCGGCCGCCTCGTCGGTCGCCTGCGCTCGGGTCAGCACCAACAAGGGTTCGACCTCGAGGCCAACCCTGTCGCCCCACGCGGCCGCGGCCGCAACCATCTCCTCCGGGCGTTCGTAGGCATCCGCAGTCGGCAACACGACGACGCGGTCGATGCCCGTCAATGTGCGACGGTCGAGATCATCGTTGGCGGAGAATGGCCCACCGCCCTGCAACACCAAGGTCCCTGACATGTTCGAATGGTAGATCGCCGGGACACGACCGAGGGAGTCCGCGGGCATTCGACTGGCGATGGTTACCCGTGGGTAACTATCCTGATTTCATGGCAGACATCTTCGAAGTTGGCATCGTCGGATCCGGCATCATGGGCGCCGGCCTGGCCGAGGTCGCAGCACGCGCCGGCCATGACGTGATCGTGCGTTCGCGCACGATGGAGGGTGCCGAGGCGGTGTTGTCGAGGATTTCGAAAGGCCTCGACCGCCAGGTGGCCAAGGAACGGATGACCGCCGACGAGCGCGACGCGATCATCGGACGGATCCGGGTGACCGACCACCTGGGCCAGCTGGCCAACTGTGATCTCGTGATCGAGAGTGTGGTCGAGGACCTCGAGATCAAGAAGGCGTTGTTCGCCGAACTCGAGCAGATCGTGAAGCCGAGCGGCATCCTCGCCACCAACACCTCGACACTTCCGGTGATCGAGCTGGCGATGGCGACTCAGCGGCCAGATCTCGTGTGCGGCATCCACTTCTTCAATCCAGCTCCGATGATGAAGCTCGTCGAGATCATCAAGCCGATCACCGCCAGCGACGACACGATCGCCAAGGCCATCACGTTCGTCGAGCACTGCGGCAAGGACGCTGTAGCGGTCGAGGATCGCGCCGGGTTCGTGGTGAATGCACTGCTGTTCCCGTACCTGAACAACGCGGTACGCATGTGGGAGAACGGCACGGCCTCGATGCAGGCGATCGACACCGCCATGACGGGCGGCTGCAACTTCCCGATGGGTCCGTTCGCTTTGCTCGACCTCGTCGGCCTCGACACGTCGCTGGCGATTCTCGATGCCTTGTACACCGAGTTCCGTGACCCGAACTACGCCGCGATGCCCACGCTGCGCCGCAAGGTGGCAGCAGGCCAGCTGGGCCGCAAGAGCGGCCAGGGCTTCTACAGCTACGGCTGAACCGACGCGGAACGCAGCGTCGCCGCGACACCCCGACAGGCCTGCGAATCCAGCGCCGGTGACCCGCCGAATCGGCTCCCTCACGTGGTCTGATTCCGCGTGCGAGCGACCCCTCGCGAATGTGTTAGACATCGCATCTCGGAACAACCGTTCCGGGATGTCTTGGACACGGAGCGTCGGCACCGGTGCCGGCGAGAAGGCGGAGGGTAGTGATGAGTTCACAGCGTTGGAAG
>JAHEDX010000027.1 GCA_024641005.1 Acidimicrobiaceae bacterium | reverse complement strand
CCGCCGATGCGGGTTCCGTCGTGGAAGACGAGCAGGCCGCGTTCGATCGGCGCGAGCACCTGGACGCCGACGGCGGCATCGCTGCCGGGGTCCCAGTTCATGGCCTTGCCGGTGGCGGGATCGAGCGCACCGATCTGATCCCGGCGCACTACCTCGTCGCCGAGACTGTATGCGCCCAGACCCGAATCCCAGCCGTAGTTGACGTCGGGATCACCGGGGTACGGGTCGGTCGACCCGGGCGCCTCCTGCCAACGGAAGTGGCCGCCGACGTAGACGGCGACCTCGGAGATGCCGACCGAGAAGAGCGAGTCGAACATGCGCGACACCCACAGCGGTTCGGTGTTCGCACCACCAGCGACGGGGAAGGCGACAGCGGTGTCGCTGATGGGCGGGCGGTCGCCGCCCGAGCCCGACACGACCACGAAGTAGGAACCGTTGGGCGAGATGTCGGCTGCGTTGATCCGGACCACGCCGCCGACGCGGCTCAGGTTGTCTTCGTACAGGCCCGTCGACCAGGACGTGAGCGACTTCGACACGGTGTTGACGATCGCTGCACCGGTGCGGATCTGTCCGGCGACCCGGCGGCCCGAGTGGACGACCACGAGTCGGCTGGCATCGGGGGTGAGGAGCAGATCGTGCACCTTGAGCAGGCCGCCGCTACCGAGGCCTTCGGTGACGGGCAAGTCGAACCCGGCGTCGACCGCGCCGGTGACGGGATCGAGCGCTGCGAGCCTGCTGCGCGAGACGCCGGTAGGCAGGGTGCCGCTGATGCCGATCGCCGAGAAGAACCCACCGACATAGACGGCGCTGCCGGAGACAGCGACGGCCGAGACGCGAGAGTCGGCGTTCGCTGTGAACGCGGTGATGGTCGAGCCGTTGGCCGCGATCTTCGCGACCTTGCGTCGCGTGACGCCGTTGACCGTGTTGAACTGGCCCACGATGTAGAGCGATTGTCCGTCCGGGGCCACAGCGATCGCTTGCACCTCGTCGTCGATCACCGGGGTGAAGGTTCGGTCGATGGCGCCGGTGTTGACGTCGTATGCCAGCAGGTACGGCTGATTGAACACCGAGCTGTCGTTGTCGGTGGCCTCGGTGAAGGTGCCGGCGAGAATGATGCGATCGCCCCACTGGACGATGTCGTCGACGGCGCCGGTCTGGATGCGTGGGGTGTCGAGCCGTGGTGTCCACGGCACGAGCCCGGTGTGGTTGACCGTTCCCGTGGCTTGCACGGTCGACGCGAGCCCGCCGACGGGCAGGAACGTTCCCAGCACCATCGCGAGCGCGGCCAAGAGGTAGGTCCACCGAAACGGGTGGCCGGGAGCACGCCGATCGAGCGCGCGCCAATTTGCCGAGTTGTTCAGGAATTTGCGTTCCGCCATGGCGGGCACAGTACAGGAGCAGAATCACCGTCCGGAGCGGACATCTGCCGAATCCCACGTAACGTGGTCAGACATGCGCCCAGTGTGCAATTACGTCAATGATGATCTGTGCCACGCTAGGTCGAGTTCGTCTCCATCATCCCAGCTCAGCAGGTATCGGTCGATGGTTCGATCGCCGAACGCTCGCCCGCGGGGTTCGGGACCGTCAATAGAAATCTTGAGAAATGACGACTTGACAGGGCGCTGTGCAGACGGTCGGATGCCGCTGAACACAAGGCTCGCCGGCAGGAGGTGGCCACCGCTGCGCCGAGTTCTCGATCGATCGTGCAGCCACTTTGAGGCGTTGCCGTTAACGTCGCGCGGATGGCTGGCAACAGGTGGATCGAGCTGACCGAGCAGAACTCCGAACACTCATCCTGGTACGTCGAGAGGTTCCGGTCGATGGCTGCCGCCGGCGACGATCTCGGCGGTGAGGCACGCTTCGTCGACGCCATGGTGGGGCGTAGATGCCGCGTGCTCGATGCCGGGTGTGGGCCCGGTCGGGTGGGGAGCCATCTCGCACGCGTCGGGCACGATGTCGTGGGCGTCGACATCGACCCGGTCTTGATCACCGCGGCCGAGGCCGACCATCCCGGCTCGACCTGGATGGTCGCGGACCTTGCCGAACTCGACCTCGAGGCGACAGGGATCGAGGCGGGATTCGACGTCGTCATATGTGCGGGCAACGTCATGACCTTCCTCGATCCGGCGACGCGACGGCCTGTCCTCGACCGCCTTGCCGCGCACCTGCGCGACGGTGGTCGGATCGTGACCGGGTTCGGGTCGGGACGTGACTACTCGTTCGCCGAGTTCTTCGAAGACGTCGAGCAGGTGGGCCTCGTGGCCGAACTGCTGCTGTCGACCTGGGACCTGCGACCTTTCACCGACGAGTCCGACTTCCTCGTCGCTGTGCTGTCACGTAGCGCATACCCAGTGTGATCGAAGCGGCTCGTCCGCCCTGGTGAGGTGGGGCCGTCACCGTGTCGAGGGCGAGCACGGTGACGATGAGCGTTCCTGTGTGGTCGTCGCTCTCGGTGGATGACGGTTGCGATGGTGAGTCGGCCTGTAAGCGGGATTCTGTGGCGCTTGCGCACCGGTGGCCATCCATCTGTGCGGCCTACCCGAGGGTTGCCCGTGTTGCCACGGACGGACGGGCCGCCCGTTCCCTCTGCTTGACCTTGCTCCGGGTGGAGTTTGCCGAGCCGTGCGAGTCGCCTCGCACGCTGGTGCGCTCTTACCGCACCGTTTCACCCTCACCTGTGACCGGTCTCCCGGTCCATCGGCGGACTCTCTCTGTTGCACTTGTTCGTCAGGTCGCCCCAACCTGGCTCTCGCCAGCACCCTGCCCTGTGGAGTCCCGACTTTCCTCGACACGGTCGTGCCGTGCCGCGGCCACCCGGCCGACTCACCATCGCACCGCCAGTGTACGGCGGGGGAGGGCCGAGGCGAGGGGCGTCAGGGGTGCAGTACGTGAGCCGTGTCGGGCCGGGTCCGATTCTCCAAGATCTCGAAGTACACGTCGGCGACAGCGTCGGGTCCGGTGCCGTGGTCGATCGCGATCCAGCCCGTGACCTGTTCGATGAACGGCCCCCACGCGTCGCCGAGCTTCGATTCGACCACCCCGGGGCCCCAATCAGCGTGACGCTTGTCGATCTGTGTCGGCGCGAAGAACATCGTCTGGGCCGGGCCCGGCATCGGGTCGAAGCTGCCCAGGCGGTCTTCCCAGTGGGTGATACCGACGATCGCGGAGCTTACGAGTTCGTCGCCATAGTGCTCGTGGATCGCCCGGACGACCGATGCGTTGCCACTCATGTCGACCAGTGCGGCCGGTCCGGGTGGAAGGGCCGCAAGGTCGCCGTAGGTCACGACCTGGTCGTAGCAGCCGAGGCCACGCACGAACTCGACGTTGCCGTCCGAGGTCAGCCCGACGACGGTCAGGTTCGGTCGTCCGCTGAGCAGATGGGCGGTACCGAACGCCGTCTTGCTCGAGGCGCTCGCCAGCACGATCGTGGTCGCACCGAAGAAGTCGTTGTCGGCGAGGAAGTCGTCGATCAGAAATGCCGTGAAGAACAACGGTCGGTACAGCATCTGTTCGGCCTCGAGATCGGCGCGATAGCCAGGATCGGCGCCGCAGCGCTCGTAGTTGTTGTAGACCGCCGGCAGCCCGGCACGATGGGCAGCACCGTCGCGCAACGATCGCTCTGACAGATACTCGGGCCGGATCACCAACTCGGTCGACATCGGCAGGTACCCGAAGAGCCGTTCGCCCTCGCTCACACCGTCGCAGCGCGACTCGACGACGTCGGCGAAACCCCACACCGGGACCCGGCCCCAGTTGACGTCATCGCCCACATCGGGTGGCGGGAAGAACGTCCAGTAGCCGATCATGTCTCCGGCGGCTGCATATGTGATGTTGTTGGCGGTGAAGCCGAACGAGTCGACCCTGAGGCGTACCTCGCCCTCGTCGAGCTCGGCCGGGGTGGCGTCGACCAGGCGAGTGTTGCGATAGTCGTCGCGGTCAACCAGGAAATGCCAGTCGGTCATGACCCGAAGGTATCGCTCGAGGTCGAACCGACCGCCATCCGCCAACGGGGGAAGCGGCCGTGACAAGCTGGTTGATGATGTTGGAGTTGGTGTTCCGCCTCATCACCGACCCTTCGGTGCCGCCTACGACGGATCTCGCTGCGTCCTCGCCCGCGTCCGCTGGCAAGGGCTTCGCCTCGAGCCTCGCCGACCTCATCTCGTCGGTGATCGACAATCTCGGCAACAACGGGTATCAAACCGGCCTGGCGCTCGTGGTAGCGACGGCCGCGATCATCGCCATGCTCAACCTCGAGGTGCACAAGGCGGTGCTGGTACCGGTGGGCATTGGGGCCTTTTGGGCCGGATGGTTGGGCTGGAACACGTTCACCGCCCAGGACAACCCGCTGTTCCCCGGCGATGTCAGCGCCACCAAGCTGTGGGATGTCGCATTCGCCGGGGACACCGGCTTTTTGTTGGTGGTGATGGTCGCTTGCGTCGCTGCTGTGTTCTTGTGGCGTAAGGGCACCGCGATGGCGAGCCGGATCATGCTGCTGGTCGGAGCGATCCTCGGCGCATCGTTCCTCTACAACCTCGTCGAGGCCTTTCGGGTCTCCTAGCCGCCGATCCGACCTGGCCGACTCGTTCGATGGGTCGCTGCGTTCCTCATCGCTGCCGCGAGACTCCGAATCCGTGCATACGCGACCGACCGATCATCAGAATCCCGCTGAGTGGCAGGGTCGGGACCCGAGCCGCGTGTGCGCAACCGGCCGAGTCGACGGCCGGCCGACAGAGGGGGTCAGCAGCTCTGGTACTCGTAGACGTAGGTGTTGGGCGCCGGAGTCTGGAGCTGTGTCGAGTAGCGGGCGCCCTCTGCATCGCGGGCACCGACGACGAGTTCGATACCGGTCAGGCGGCCGAAGACACCCGGGATCGCGTAGGGAACCGGGAAGCCGTCTGCATCCTTCTCGACCGGCTCACCGAACATCGCCGGGCTGAAGATCACGTCGGGATTGATCACCGCAGCGAGGGCGGCGGCGTGACGGTTCTCCTCGCCGCCGATCCGCATCATCTCGGTGCGCAGCGACAGGTCGACGAGTGACGGGACGAGCGCCTGGAACGAGGCAGCGGCGAGTGACTCGAAGGCATGAGCGATGTTCAGCACGTCGCGATGCAAGTCGTCGGTGCCATCGAGCGCCGCGAGGGTAGGTGTCACTGCCCGGTCCATCAAGAACGGGTTGGCGCAATCGAAACTGACGCCGCCCTGGTCGGTGACGAGCGAGCCGAACAGTGCTGCATGCCGCTGGTGGTCCTCGACGAAGCGCTGCGCGAGCGCTGTCTCGGCGGTGCTGAGCGCATTGGTCGCGGTGGCAGCGGAGTACACGGCGAGAGCGGTGTACTCGAGCGACTGAGCGGTACGCAACAGCGCTGTGTCGTCGACGACGGCATCCGGGAGCTCGGTCGGCTCGTCAGCGACGCCGAGGCGTCCCGGGTCGGTGCTGCCCTTGCGATCGGGTCCGCAGGCGGCGACGAGGGCACCCATCGACAGCACGATGCCACCATTGCGCAGCAGCTGGCGACGGTCGAGCGAGGGATTGGGGAAACGGTTCACGATCAGGCCTCCGGCGGCGACACCGGGGTCGCGGTGTTGAGAAACAGTGCGTCGAGGTCGTCGCCCATTCCGGCGACGTCGGCGAGGACGGTGGCGTGGCGTGACTCCATGGCGGCGATCGAGGCGATGGCACCCGCCAAGACGGTGTGGGTCACCACACCGAGCAACTCGGTGTGAGTCGCAGCCGCAACGTTCTCGAGATCGAAGGCTGCTTGGCTGGTCGCTCCACGGAAGCCGCCGACCAGAGCGTCGTAGACATCGTCGTTGCGGGTGTTGGCGGAGACGCCGATGATTCCGGCAAGTCGCTGAGCGTACGACTCGTGCTGCTCGCGCATGACGTCCCACACCTGGCCGGTCGCTCCGGCTTCGATCGCTGCGTCATACAGGTCGCGGGCGGTGAGTTCGAGCGAGATCGCGAACCCGACGAGGGAGGCATCGCCCTCGGACAACCCAGTGGTCGCGGCGGACGCCGACCGGGAACCGGCCATCGCAAGCGCTGCGCCGATCACGCCGGCGCCGAAGAGCGCGCGCCGTGTGGGCCGGTCGGAATCTGCTTGATCCGCAACGGCGGAGTCAGTCACGGGTGGGTCCTTTCGAGATGTTCTGCTGCGTGAACGACCCACATGATGGTGTCTGGGGTCGCAGCCACGCCAGTTTAGGAGGGTGCGGTGTCATTGGAAGGATTCCTCGCGTCAGAAGTCGAGTGCCGACAACTCCGGAATCCACGAAACCGAGCGTTCGATGGCCTGTGCCCATCGCTCGCGATCGAGCGAGCCGGAGGGTTCGACGACGGACTGTGGCGTCCAAGCGGCGGCTGCATCGTCGAGATCGGACCACGACCCGGTCGCGACGCCGGCCAGAAATCCAGCGCCGAGTGTGGTCGCCTCGACGACGGGCGAGACCTCGACCGGCTTGCCGGTCGCATCGGCGAGCGCCTGCACGAACGTGGGGTTGCGGCTCATTCCGCCGTCGATGTGCAGCGTGGGGATGTCGTAGCCGGTGTCGGCTTGAGCGGCTTCGACCATGTCCGCGCCTCGATGCGCGATGCCCTCGAGAACGGCACGCACGACGTGCGGACGTCCGGTGCCGCGGGTCACGCCGAGCAACGTGCCCCGCGCGCCATAGTCCCAACGCGGCGTGCCCAGGCCGAGCAGGGCAGGGACGTACACGACGCCGTCACTGTCGGAGCACTTGCTGGCCACGTCGTGCGATTCGGCTGCGGTCTCGATCAGACCGAGGTCGTCGCGCAGCCATTCGACGTTCGTGCCGGCAGACAACATGATTGCTTCCGCGGCCCAGGTGTCCTGGTCGCCGACACTCCAGGCGACGATCGGGAACGTCCCGTGCTTCGACCGGTCGGCCGCTGGGGGCGGCTGGGGTCCGGTGCAGAGATCGAGCATCCCGCCCGACCCGAAGGTGATCTTCGCCATGCCCGGCCGAGTGCAGCCCTGCCCGACCAGGGACGCCTGCTGATCGCCGGCGATCGCTGCGATCGGGGGCGCCCCGGGCAGCGCGGTCGCCGACCCGGTGACCCCGGACGAGTCGACGATCGTCGGGAGCAGGGCGAGATCGATGCCGAGTAGCTCGCACACGCCGCTGTGCCAGCCGCGCGCTCCGATCGAGTACAGGCCGGTGACAGCGGCATTCGTGCGATCGGTGATGTGGAGCGCGCCCTGGGACAGGGTCCAAACGATCCAGCTGTCGACGGTGCCGAAGCACAGGTCGGCGGGATCGTGTGCGGCCGCAGCGTTGGCGAGCAGCCACGCGAGCTTCGTAGCGGACTGGTTGGGTGCCAGGTTGAGGCCGTGCTCGGCTTTGAGGGTGAGGCATTCTCCAACCGTGCGCAGGTCCTGCCACCCGATCGCCGGACCGACCGGTCGACCGGTCGACCGGTCCCAGACGATCGTCGACGCTCGCTGGTTGGCGATGCCGACGCCGTTGATCGCGGGATTGCCGGCCTGGTCGAGCACCGAGTGCGAGGCCTCGATGACGAGTTCGGCCATGCGTGACGCGTCGAACTCGACCAATCCGGGGAATGGACTGTCGGGGCTGAACGGCCGGTGCTCGACCGCTGTGATGGACGCGTCCTGCGCGACCAGGGCGGCGCGCAGGCCGGTCGTTCCGACGTCGATGACGAGAATCACGATGACTCCATTCCGCTCGGCCGGAAACCACGACTCCGCAGCCGCTGCCCGAGTACGCCGCCGATCAAGCCAGCGCCGGCGACGACCGACAGGTTGAACAAGGCGGCGAACCAGTTGACGTCATTACCGCGGGCCAGCCTGATGATGATGAACACTGCCTGGGCGAGGACGTAGGTGCCGATCGCAGTTGCGAGACCGTGCGACAGCGGTAGCTCTCGTCGCTGGACCCATGCAGCGCACCCCGCGCCGAGCACGAAGCCGACGATGGCTCCGAGCGACAGCCACAGGGCCAAAGCGCTGTCGTCCTTGCTGTCGGCTGCCCAGCGGGCAGCGAGCGAGAACGGGACGGCGAAGACGAGTGCAACGGCTCCGCCGGCCCGCAGGGCGTCGAAGTCCCAGCGTTCGGAACTCATGGCCAGTCCGGCGTGCCGAACGGGCTCGGCAGCCCCAGCTTGCCCGGGTTCAGTACGCCGTTCGGATCGAGGGATCGCTTGATGCCGGCGAGTACGTCGAAGGCCGGTCCGAGCGCTTCGGCCACGAACCGGCTGCGGTTCAGGCCGACGCCGTGATGGTGCGACAGGTTGCCACCTGTGGCGAGCACCGCGCGTTGGCCGGCGTCCCAGAGGGCTACATAGGTGGACTCGACCTCGTCGGCAGGTGGCTGGGCGGCGAACGAGAAGTAGAGACACGCTCCGTCGAGGTAGCTGTGCGACAGATGGCAACTCGCGGCGACTGCCGTTGGCACGGCCATGATCGCTTGCGTGGTAGCGGCGTAGATGTGATCGAGTGCGCTCCACGGAGCGGCGATCTCCATCGTGTCGACCACGTACCCCTTCTTGGTCAGGGCCTGCAGAGCGGTCGTGTCGTTGCGATGTCCCAACCACTCTTCGACGAGTTCATCGTCGGAGCGTCGGCCCAGCGTCTCGCACACTTCGTGCACGATCGACATCGTCGCGTCGACGATCTGCTCGTCTCCCTCGTCGAGGACGAGCAGGGCGCATGTCGTGCCGTCGCCGCCTCGACCTCGTCGTGATTCCGGGCCGTCGTACAGACGCAGGACGGCCGGTGTCGCCCCCCGGCGAATGATCTGGCGGCAAGCTTCGAAGCCGGTGGACAGGTCGGGCAGGTGGAACGCTGCTCGGCGCTGTGCGGGTGCGACCGGGTGGGCCCGCAGCCAGACGCGGGTGATCACTCCCAGGGTCCCCTCCGAACCGATGAACACCTGGTTGAGGTCGGGGCCGACAGCAGCGGCGGGCGAGCCGCCCGTTCGGATCACGCGGCCGTCGGCGAGCACGACCTCGAGTCCGACCACCATGTCTTCGATCTTTCCGTAACGCGTCGAGAACTGGCCTGCCCCACGACAGGCCACCCACCCGCCGACGGTCGCGATGTCGAAGCTCTGCGGGAAATGGCCGACCGTGAGTCCGTGATGCGTGTTGACGACCCGTTCGAGGTCGGGGCCGAACACGCCGGCCTCCACCTCGATGATCCCGGCGGCCGCGTCGACGTCGCCGATCGAATCGAGTGCGGTCAGGTCGAGCAGCACCCCACCGAACACCGGAACCGAGGCGCCGCAGACGCCGCTGCGCCCCGCTGCGGGAGTGACCGGGACGCGGGCCTCGTTGCAGATCGCGAGTACGTCGGCCACCTGTGCCGTCGAGGAGGGTCTGGCGATGACCGCTGCGCGTCGCGGGACAGAGCCACCCAGCGCCCAGTGGAGTGCCAGCGGCCACCAGTCGCGAGAGGCCTCGGCCGTGGCGACCACATCAGTGGTGATGTCGCAGATGGCTTCGAGGCGTTCGAGCAGGCCGTCGGGCAGGGGAGTGGGCCGACCGGTGAGCCGGTCCTCGATGCCCTCGAGTTCGATGGGCTGCAATGGCTTGGTCATGGTGTCGCTTCCGCGTGCCGGGCGTCGGGATACTCGGCCGCGGCGAGTTCATGGTCGCACATCAGCCGGTAATCGGCGATCTGGCGGCGGGTGTCATCGTCGCTCCAGCCGAGCTCGGTTGCCAACAGGGCGGCCAGGTCGCCTGCTGCTGACAGGCAAGCGGCGCGATCCTCCAGATGCGAACGAGTGCGGCGTGCCAGCACATCGATGAGTGTGGTCGCCATCTCGTTGCGCACCGCGTGGATCGCCTCGGCTCGGAGGTACGGCAGACCTGGCACCATGGGTTCACCCAGCGAGGAGTCGAGCGCGACCAGTGCCTTGATCTCGGCGGCCTCTGTGCCGTACCGTCCCGCCAGCCGAGCGTCAGGGTGGGACGGGTCGACCCGATCGAATGCAACCGCACCTTGGAGTTGGAGTCGTCGGGTGCGGCATCGAGAACGACGTCCGAGCCGATCGAGCACCACATCGACGACATCTTCCGCCATTGCCCGGTACGTGGTGAACTTCCCGCCGGTCACCGTGACCAGCCCCGATTCGCCGATGGTGATGCTGTGCCGACGGGAGAGATCTGCGGTGCGCCCGGACGCGGCTTGCCGGACGAGAGGTCGCAGCCCTGCCCACACCGCGGTCACGTCGGCGCGCGTGATCGTGCTGGTCAGGTTGTGCTGCAGCGCGCGCAACAGGTAATCGATGTCGTCGTCGTTGGTCTGTGGATCGTCGAGGTCGCCGAGGAAATCGGTGTCGGTGGTTCCGATGTAACAGTGCTCGAAGGTGCCGTCGGGCAGCTGGCCCCATGGCACGAGGAACACGCTGCGCTTGTCGCCGGGTACCGACAGGATCACAGCGATGTCGTTGCGGACGAGGTGCCAGGGCACGGTGATGTGAACACCTTTGGCCGGGCGAATCGAACCAGGGTCGGATCCCTCGTCGAGTTCGCGCACCGCGTCGGCCCACACCCCTGTCGCCGACACCACCGATCGAGCGCGCACCCGGATCCGGCCCGCACCTGTGTCGACGACCGCTCCGTCCAGGTTGCCGGTGAGGTCCTTGGTCATCTCGACGACCTCGCACCGGTTGGTGATCACGGCGCCATGACGCGCGGCCGTGCGGGCAACCGCCAGCGTGACGCGGGCATCGTCGGCACCGGCGTCGTAGTACACGAATCCCGAAGACAGTTTCTCGGCTGGCATCGTGGGGCAGTGTGCGAGCGTCTCGCGGGCGTCGAGTCGTCGATGGCGTTTGCCGATCCGGAGCCCTCCGGTGAGGTCGTACATCCAGAGCGCGGACCGCAGCGCCTTCGCGATCTTCTTCGAGACCGGCCCGTCCTTGGTGAGGACCGGAATCAGGAACGGCAGAACCGAGACGAGATGCGGTGCGTTGTGCATCAGTCGTTGACGTTCGCGCAGCGCCTCGTACACGAGCCGTACGTCTCCCTGCTGGAGGTAGCGCAAGCCTCCGTGGATCATTTTCGAGCTCTTCGACGACGTGCCGGACGCGAAGTCGTCGCGCTCGACCAGAGCGGTGCTCAATCCGCGCGTCGCAGCGTCGAGGGCGATGCCGACCCCGGTGATGCCGCCCCCGATCACCAGTACGTCGAACTCCTCGACTTCCAATGCCGCCAGCATCTCGGTGCGATCGAACGGTCTGGCGGACATGAGCTGGATGTTACGAGGCGGGCGATGGACGACTGGCACCAGCTGTCTGCACACGTTGCGAACTAGCAAGTCCTGCGGATATGCTTCTCCCGTGAGGTCGCCTGCCCAACTCGTCGACGCCTTCCGGGCGCAGGGCCTCAAGGTCACTCCGCAGCGACAGTTGTTGTTCCGGC
Source organism: Acidimicrobiaceae bacterium (assembly GCA_024641005.1). GTDB lineage: Bacteria > Actinomycetota > Acidimicrobiia > Acidimicrobiales > Ilumatobacteraceae > Ilumatobacter. The sequence continues at coordinate 36,938 of JAHEDX010000027.1, read as the reverse complement.
TGCTGCACGACAACGATCGGCATCCCACCGCCGACACGTTGTACGCCCAGGCGACGTCCGAGATGCCGGGTATCTCGCTGCGCACGGTGTACCAAACGCTCACCGACCTCACGGCCATGGGCGAGCTCGATCAAGTCACCTTCGGTTCGGGCCCCGCTCACTTCGACCCAAATGTCGCCGACCACCATCACGCGGTCTGTGACGTATGCGGCGCTATCACCGACGTCTACGTCGACGGCGCCGACCAGCTCGCGATCGACGGTCTTGCCGGGTTCCGACCCGACTCGGCGTCGATCGTGTTCCACGGATCGTGTGCCTCGTGCGCTCGAACGTGACCAACAGTCCCAATCAGCAACACTCCAATGGAGGACCCCATGGCCGATCTCAGCGGCACCAAAACCCATGAGAACCTGAAGGAAGCGTTCGCCGGTGAAAGCCAGGCCAACCGTCGCTACCTGTGGTTCGCACAGAAGGCCGACATCGAGGGCTACCCCGACGCAGCCGCCTTGTTCCGGTCGGTCGCCGAGGGCGAAACCGGTCATGCACACGGTCACCTCGAGTACCTCGCCGAAGTCGGCGATCCCGCCAGCGGCGAGCCGATCGGTGACACCGACCAGAACTTCAAGGCGTCGATCGCCGGCGAGACCTACGAGTACACGCAGATGTACCCCGGCTTCTCGAAGACCGCTCGCGAAGAGGGCTTCGAGGAGATCGCCGAGTGGTTCGAGACGCTCGCTCGCGCCGAGAAGAGCCATGCCGGTCGATTCCAGCAGGGTCTCGACGCTCTGTGACCGCTGATCGGGCCACCGCTGCCGGCGACGTCGGCGGCGGTCGGGCCTGATCTTCAGACTTGCTCGCCGGCGCTCGTGGCGCCGGAGTTCGGGCAGGTCGCTCCACGAGTCCGGCTGCGCCGTTCGTCAGCAAGGTGCGAGCGGCGCAGCAGGACACGTTCCATCCGACTCCGGCACGGGTCGGCAAAGGGAACCGCCAACGGCTGGGCCCGGCGTCGTCGCCGATCCAATGTGCTTCGAAGAGACAGGTTCCGAGGCGATGACGATCACATACGACCCCAAGCATCCGAAGTATCTCGACGAGGCCGACGTCCGTGACGAGCTGACGAGGGTGTACGACCTCTGTCACGGCTGCCGATTGTGCTTCAAGTTCTGCACGTCGTTCCCGACACTGTTCGAGATGATCGACCAGCACGATGATCAGGACGCCGGCCGACTCACACCGGCCCAGCAGGACCAGGTCATCGACGAGTGTTTTCAGTGCAAGCTCTGTTACGTCAACTGTCCGTACATCCCCGAGCTGCACGAGTGGCAGCTCGACTTCCCTCGTCTGATGCTGCGGGCCGAGGCGATGCGTTACAGCACGGGGCAAAAGCCCATCCGCCAGCGTGCCACCACACAGATGCTCAGCCGCACGGATCTGCTCGGAAGCGCTGCGACCGTCGCTGCTCCCGTGGCCAACAAGGTGCTGGGTGCTCCTGAGGGATCGATCGTCCGCAAGGCGATGGCGACGGTCACCGGTGTCTCCTCGGTTCGCTTGCTCCCGCCGTATGCCAAGCAACGTTTCTCGACCTGGTTCAAGAAGCGCACGAGCGATCTGACGGGCAAGCACCAGGGCAAGGTCACCGTGTTCCCGACCTGCTTGGTCGAATACCAGGAGACGCGGATCGGCAAGGACCTCGTGCGTGTCTACGAGCGCAACGGCATCGAATGTTCGAACACCGAGGCGGGTTGTTGTGGCGCCCCGTGGCTGCACTCGGGTGACATCAAGCACTTCACGAAGGTCGCCGAGAAGAACGTCAAGATCCTGGCCGACGAAGTGCGCAAGGGCGGCGACATCGTCGTGCCGCAGCCGACGTGTGGTTACGTACTGAAGAAGGACTATGTCGACTATGTCGGCGGTCCCGACGCCGAACTGGTCGCCGAGCACACCTACGACGCGGCCGAGTATCTGATGAAGGTGCACAAAGCCGACGACACCGAACTCGACACCGACTTCACCGGCCAGGTTCCCGAGAAGATCACCTATCACACCGCATGCCACCTGCGAGCCCAGAACATCGGTTTCAAGAGCCGTGACCTCATGAAGCTCACCGGTGCCACGGTCAAGCTGGTGCAGCAATGCTCGGGCATCGACGGGATGTGGGGGTTGCGAGCAGAGAACGAGGACATCTCGATCCCGATCGCCAAGAAGCTCGGCGACCAAATCGTCAAGGCCAACGGCGACGTCGTCACCGGTGACTGCAACCTCGCGAACACTGCGATCGCCGAACAGACCGGCACGGCCCCCAGCCATCCGATCCAGTTGATCGCGCGCGCGTACGGCATCCCCGAAGACTGACCGCCAGAGCGCGAGTTCCGATGATCGCCCACGGAGGGGCGAGCGCCCGCGTGCAGCATGCTCGTCGGCCGCCCGGTCCCTGGCTTCCAACAACCTCCTAAACCGACAACTCGAAAGGACGAGTCGAGCACCCATGGCCTCCCCCCGAAAGCTCACCCTCGAAGACATCTCCGACGTGCGTGCCTACGAGCGCCAGCGTGATGAGTTCCGTTCCCACGTGATCGAACTCAAGCGTCGTCGGCGTGTCCACGTGGGCACCGTCGTGACGCTCCTGTTCGAGACGCGTGACACCATTCGGTTCCAGATCCAAGAGATGGCGCGTGTCGAGAAGCTGATCACCGACGAGGACATTCGAACCGAACTCGACATCTACAACCCGATGGTTCCCGACGCCGGCCAGGTGACCGCCACGATGTTCATCGAACTCACCTCCGACGACCAGATGCGCGAGTGGTTGCCCAAGCTGGCGAACGTCGAGCGCTCGGTGTTGTTGGTGCTCTCGAACGGCGATCAGGTTCGCGGCATCGTCGACGAGCAACACGAGCAGGGTTTGACGCGCGAAGAGGTCACGGCCGCAGTCCACTACCTGCGCTGGGAGTTCTCGCCCGACCAGGTCGAGGCGTTTCAGGCCGGTCCGGTGCGTCTACAGATCGACCATCCCGCGTATCTCGAGTCGGTCGAACTGAGTGACGTCACCCGCGCCGAACTACTGACCGACCTGATCGCCTGAGGGCGCGAGACGCGGGCCTCGGCGGCATCGTAAACGCTGTCCGATTGCACAAAACCCCTGGCATTCGGGCCGGAGTCGCTCTAGTGTCCGAAAACGTACGACCAGCGCCCGGGGGGACGACGTGTCAGCACACGAACTGGAGTGGAGGATGCTCGGGGCCTGCCGTGGCCTCGATGCAGGGCTCTTCTATCCCGAAAATGACGAAGAGGCCGAATACGCCAAACAGGTGTGCGACGAGTGCGGGGTGCGGCAGGTTTGTCTCGATTACGCCTTGACGAGTCGGGAGAAGGCCGGTGTGTGGGGCGGAGCGACCGAGCGCGAGCGTCGTCGCCTCCTGCGTCAACGCCGCCGCACTGCGTGATCGTTCGCGGTCAGCTCGCCCGTTAACCTCGCCCACATGGACACGATCGACGACCATGGTGGTTGGGCCGCGCTACTGACGCTGCTGCTCGACCGCAACCATCTGACGTCGGCACAAGCGCGGTCGGCCATGACGACGATCTTGTCAGGTGACGCGACGCCGGCTCAGCTGATCGCGTTCGTCGTGGCGTTGCGAGCCAAGGGTGAGAGTGCCGAAGAGCTGGCGGGCCTCCTCGACGCGGTTCTGGCTCATGCTGCAATCGTGCCGCTCTCGGATCAGCAGCGCGACACAGCGGTCGACATCGTGGGCACGGGTGGTGACCATTCGCACTCGATCAATGTGTCGACGATGGCGGCCATCGTCACCGCGGCCGCCGGTGCGCCGGTCTGCAAGCACGGGGCGCGTGGGGCGTCGTCGAAATGCGGCACTGCCGACGTGCTGGAAGAGCTCGGCGTCGTCATCACGCTCAGTCCCGAAGGCGTCAAGCACTGCATCGACGAAGCCGGGATGGGCTTCTGTTTCGCCCCGGCTTTCCACCCGGCATTCCGTTTCGCTGCGCCTTCGCGACGCGAGATCGGCATTCCGACCGTCTTCAACCTGTTGGGGCCCATGGCCAATCCGGGTCGGGTCCGACGTCAGGTGATCGGTGTCGCCAACGCGGCCTTCGCCGAACGCATGGTCGAGACGCTCGCGACACACGGGTCGATCCACGCCTGGGTGGTGCACGGCGGCGGACTCGACGAGCTCACGACCACCGGGCCCAGTCAGGTCATCGAGCTCAAGGACGGTGAGATCGATCATTTCGCCATCGACCCGGGAGAACTCGGACTCGCCCGGGCACGCAACGAGGATCTCGCCGGTGGCGAACCTGCCGAGAACGCCGAGGTCGTGCGACGGGTGCTCGGTGGCGAGCGGGGTCCACACCGCGACATCGTCGTACTCAATGCCGGTGCCGGCCTCGTCGTCGGGGGCCTGGCACGATCCCTCGCCGAAGGCGTTGCGATGGCGTGCGATGCGATCGATCGAGGTGCGGGGACCGATACGTTGCGCCGGCTCGTGGCAGCATCGCAGGAAGCGGCGAGCTGAGTTGGTGACGTCCGGCTGGGCCGTTCGCGTTCCGGCATCGTCTGCGAACCTGGGCGCTGGATTCGACGTGCTGGGCATGGCCCTGGCGCTGCACGCCGAGGTGGGATGCGGTCCGATGCCCGGCCGTGCCCTCGCCATCGACGCTCGACACCCGGCAACCGTTGCCTTCCGGCAGCTGGGTGGTGTCGGCGACCTCTGGTTCCGATCGTCGATTCCGATGGGTCGCGGGCTCGGCTTCAGCGGCGCAGCCCGGGTCGGCGGTGCGGCGGCAGCCGTTGTGCAACGTCTCGGGCCCTCGTCGCTCGACGACGCCGATGGCCGCTCACAGGTGCTCGCGGTCGCGTCCGAACTTGAACGTCATGCCGACAACGCGGCCGCCTCGCTGTACGGCGGTCTGGTCGTCGCTGCTGCCGGCACCGTGACCCGGGTGCCGATGGCATTCGATCCGGCGGTCGTGGTGTGGATTCCAGATGACACGACCACGTCGACCGAACAGTCGCGAACGGCGCTCGCAGATCAGGTCAGTCGGGCCGATGCTGTCTTCAACCTGGGTCGGGTGGCAATGTTCGTGGCCGCATGCGCGAACGGAGACGCGGCGGCGCTCCGCTCGGCGACGCAGGACCGGTTGCACCAATCCGGGCGCTTGTCTCATGTTCCCCGGTCGGCCGAGGCCATGCGGGCGGGTCTCGACGCCGGGGCGTGGGCGTCGTGGTTGTCGGGTAGCGGACCGACGGTGGCGATGTTCTGTGAGTCGAGTCGGGCCGACGAGATCGCAGCGCGGCTACCCGATCTGGGCCACACGAAGGTGTTGCGGATCGATCATGAAGGCGCCACGGTGACAGCGGTCGTCGACGAGAGCGAGTCGGTCGACGACGCCACGTCGTGAAGCGTGGAACGTGTGAGCCGCGGCATCTCGTCGCTGGTCGGGATGGGGAAGAGCCAGAGACCCGAGCACTGTGTCACCTCGACTCGGTGGGCGTGCTTGTCGAAGTACTTGGCGAGACACAGGGCTTCGTCGATCTGACGGCGGTCGAGAGGGTGTCCGACGGCCGGGGCAGCGGGCGGGTCGACGGGCAACGCTCGGCCTGCCTCGCCGGACATCGATGTGTCGATCAGGCGGGCGCCGTCGATCACCCAGGTGGTGTCTCCGCGTCGTATCACGCAGCGCTCGGCGGCGCGCAGTGCGGCGACCAGTTGGTGCCGTCGCACCGCGCTCAGCAGTGCTGACAGCCGGTCGCGCACCAAGGCGGCCTCCTCGTACCGTTGAGTCGCCGCCAACCGGCCCATCCGGCCCATGAGTTGCTCGGTGACGAGCGAGGGATCGCCAGTGAACACCCGCGACGCCGCGACGACGGCCGCGTCGTACCGGGCGCGGTCGGCCAGGCCGGCGCAGGGGCACTGGCTGACACCGAGTTGTGCGGAACTGCACGGGACCGCACCGTCGGGGGGTCGGTGATGGTGGCCCAGGCGGGTCGAGCAGCGCCGCAGCGGCAGGACCGCCTGGAGCGCCTCGACCACCAGGGCTGCCATCGCCCGAGACGGTAGGGGGCCGAGATGGAGTCCCTTGCTCGACGGTTCCTTGACGATCGCGAGACGTGGCCAGGCGGAATCGACGTCGAGCCGTACGAAGCAATACTTGTCGGCACGAGTGCCGGCGCGGTTGTAGCGGGGCAGCATGCGAGCGATCAGCCGCGACTCGATGATCTCCGCCGACAGTGGGTCGGCCAGTTCGAGATGGCGGACCTGTTGCATCTCGCGCAGCATCGGACCGATCCGCCTTCGATCCTCTTGCCCGAAGTAGCTGCGGACGCGCTGGCGCAGGTTGGTGGCCTTGCCGACGTACAGCACCTCGTCGCGGCTGCCGCAGAACATGTACACGCCCGGCGTGCGGGGGAGCGTGGTCGTCATGGTGAGCTTGCGCGCCTGGGGGTGGCCGGCCAGCTTGGCGAGCGTGACGAGATCGTCGAGACCGAGCACGCCGAGGCCGGCGGCGCGTTCGATGAGGAGATGCAGCAGATCGGTGGTGGCGAGCGCGTCGTCGAGCGCGCGGTGTGTAGGTGTGTGGTCGAGTCGCAGGCGTGACGCGAGCGTCGAGAGCTTGCAGTTCGGCACTTCGTCGCGCAGGAGTCGTCGGGCCAGCGCGGCGGTGTCGACGACGGTCGGTCGGTAATCGTTTCGGCCGTCCCGGTTGAGCGCGGCGCGTATGAACCCGAGATCGAACGAGGCGTTGTGGGCGACGAACACGGCATCGCCCAGGAAGTCGACGAGTGATCCGAGCACGGTCTCGATGCGGGGCGCCGTCTGCACGACCGCGTCGGTGAGACCCGTCAGCACGGTGATCTGGGGAGGGATCGCTCGGCCGGGATTGACGAGCGTGTGGAAGGTGCCGATGCATTCGCCCCCACGAACCTTGACGGCACCGATCTCGGTGATCATGTCGTCGTTTCGGCTGCCGCCGGTTGTCTCGAGATCGAGCACGACGAAGCTTGCCTCTCTCAACGGAGTGCCGAGATCTTCGAAGCTGCGCTGGCCCAACATCAGTGCTGTCATGGCACGATGCAATCACGAACATGTGTTCGCGTCAAGAACATGTGTTCGTCTGCCGCGACGGGACGACCGGATACCATACCGATATGTCCTCACTGCCGATCGAGCACCGCCATCTGCGGTCGGCACTCGAATTTGCGGTGCTGATGGCTCGTGAGGGCCGCAAGTTCAAGCCGCCGCTGAAGTACCCGAAAGGGCTCGACAAATATCTCAAGATGGCCCGGATCCCGGGTACCTCGTTGCCGGCAGTGCGCCGAATCGTCGAAGGTGACGAGTTGTTCCGCTCGCGGATCTCGGTCGGGGCTCTTCCCGAGCTCGTCGACCCGATCGGCAGGCTCTGGCTGGAGCGCCCGTCGGGTTGGGAAGACCAGGTGCGCGATCTCGAAGCGGTCGCAGTGGCCGCCGAGGATGCAGCGGACGCGGCCAACGAGCTGAAGAGGGCCGAGCGACGTCGTGACGCCGCCGAGACGGCGACGGCGCGCAGTCGCGCCGAGGTGGTGGTGCTCCAAGAGCAGCTCGCCGATCGCGATGTCGTCATCGAGGGATTGCGATCCGACGTCGTCAAGCTTGGTGAGACCGTCGACGAGCAGCGAGCCGAGATCGTCGATCTGCGAACAGAGGCCCGGCACGCCCGCGATCGCGCCGTAGCGGCGATCGACAAGCTGCAAGCGGCTCAAGCGGCCCGTGCGGCGGCGTCCGCAGCGCAGACCAAGGCCGAGGACGTGCGCGACGACGTGCTCGCCGACCGTGCCGCGCTCGCGGCTGAACGGTCCGAGCTGGCGCGTCTGGCCGGCATGGCCGAGTCGCTCACACAACAGCTCGCCGCGCTGTCAGCTCCGGGGGCCGCTGGCGCCCCCAAGCCGGTCAAACGCAACGCTCTGCCGCTCCCTGGCGGCGTGGTGGGCGATTCTGTCGCGGCCGGCGAGTACCTGCTGCGTTCCGGGGCATCGGTACTGGTCGATGGCTACAACGTCGCCAAACTCGCCTGGCCCGGGCTCGACCTCGCCGGGCAACGAGTGGTGTTGCTCGATGCGATCGAGAACCTGATCCGCCGTTTCGGGAGCGATATCACCGTGGTCTTCGACGGGGCCGACGTGATCGGCGCCGCCGCCGACGGTCGCCGCATCGTGAGAGTGGTGTTCTCACCGGCGGGGGTGATCGCCGACGACGTGATCCGTGACGAGGTTCGCAGGCTGCCGGCCACCCGAGCTGTCGTCGTGGTCACCAACGACCAGGAGATCGTGCGTGACGTCAGGTCGCTGGGCGCCAACACGATGAAGAGCGATCAGCTGATCGCTCTGATGCGCTGACTTGCGCCGCCGGTGGCGGTGAGCTGTCAGCTGCCGCGTGCGGCGATCTTGGCCTTCTTCGCCAGGCGTTTGGCGGTGCGTCCGATCGGAGCGAGGTGGCGGTTGTCGAGGTCTCCGAGTTCGCCGCCGTTGTCGAAGAGCACGCGATACCGCTGCCAGTTGAAGCCGTTGGCGAGGATGACCTTTCCCTCGGTGCCGGCGGGCACCCCCAACAGATCCTCGGTGGCGCGAACCTTGTCACCGATCTTGAGGTCGAGTTGACCTTCGTGGGGAACGGCGAGCGCGTGTGGTTTCCAGAACAACTGCACGGCGTCATTCTGCCGGATCGCAAGGGGTTCGTGCACGTTCGGCACCGGGGAGCCTCCGAGACTCGGGTGAATCGCCGTGCCGGGCGCGGCCGAACGCGGCGCTGGGCGAGGTCACGCCGATCTGTCGCCGGTAGAGTTGTCGCCCTGTGAAATCTTCGGTCGAACCCCTCGAGGGGAACAAAGTCAAGCTGTACATCGAGATCGACGAGGCCGAGTTCGACAAAGACATCGAACAAGCCTTTCGTGTGATCGCCCGGGAAGTGAAGCTGCCAGGCTTCCGGAACGGCAAGGCCCCGCGCCGGGTGCTCGAGGCCCGCATCGGCATCGGGCCGGCCCGCGAACAGGCGTTGCGCGACGCGATCCCGCAGTATCTGGGAAAGGCGGTGCGTGAACACGACGTCGATCTCGTCGCCACACCCGACGTCGAGATCACCGGTGGCCAGGAGGACGGCCTGGTCGAATTCGAGGCCGAGTGCGAGGTGCGACCCGAGGTCTCGGTGCCGGGCTACGCCGGCCTGCGGATCGAGATCGACTCTCCCCACCCGTCCGACGACGAGATCCACGAGGCGAAGCAAGCCGAACTCCGGGCGGGTGGCTCGCTGGCCGACGTCGATCGCGAGGCTCAGGTGGGGGATTACCTCACGCTCGATCTCTCGGCGACACGCGACGGCGAAGAGGTCATGGGTCTCAACACCGAAGACTGGTCGTACGAGCTCGGACAGGGATGGGTCGCCGAAGATTTCGACGAGCAGATCACCGGGGCGAAGGCGGGCGACGTGCTCAACTTCACCACGACCCCCAAGGGCACCGAGGAGGCCGCTGACTTCACGGTCACGGTCAAGCTGGTGCAGGCCCTCGAACTTCCGGAGCTGACCGACGAGTGGGTCGCCGACAACACCGGCGAGTTCGAGACGGTCGACGAGTGGAACGCATCGATCACCGACAATCTCACCGAGCGCAAGCTGTCGCAGGTGCGGTCGACCGTGATGTCGAAGCTCACCGACGCGTTGACCGGACTGGTCGAACTCGACGCACCCGAGTCGATGGTGCAGGCCGAGATGCAGAGTCAGGCCGAGAACATGGCGCGTCAGTTGCAGATGCAGGGCATCGATTTCCAGGCGTGGATGTCGGCGACCGGACAGACGCCCCAGCAGTTCATCGAGGCGACCAGGCCGCAAGCCGAGCGGTCGGTCAAGGCCGACCTCGCACTGCGGGCTGTCGCCGCCGCTGAGCAGATCGAGGTCGACGATCACGAACTCGAGATGGAATACGCCCGCATGGCGATGCAGTACGGCCAGAAGGCGAAAGACGTCCGCAAGATGTACGAGCGCAACGACGCCGTACCCGAATTGATCGCCCAGATCCGCAAGTCCAAGGCAATGGACTGGCTGCTGCATCATGTCGAGATGGTCGACCACGAGGGGCAGGTGGTCGATCGTGACCTCGTGCTCGGGCATACTCATGATGACGACGATCACGATCACGATCACGGTGACGACGATCACGATCACGACGAAGCGGGAGAGGACTCCGAATGAACCTCGATGCGGTCAACTATCTGGTCCCCAATGTTGTCGAGACGACCAGCCGCGGCGAACGGGCGTACGACCTGTACAGCCGCCTGCTGAAAGACAACATCATCTTCCTGCAGACGCCGATCGACGATCAGATCGCGTCATTGCTGTGTGCCCAGTTGGTCCATCTCGAGTCAGAGAACCCCGAGAAGGACATCAACATCTACATCAACAGTCCGGGCGGCGACATCACGGCGCTGTTCGCGATCTACGACACGATGCAGTTCATCCGCAACGACATCGCCACGATCTGTCTCGGTCAGGCTGCATCTGCGGCCGCTGTGTTGCTCGCCGCGGGCACCAAGGGCAAGCGGCTGGCGCTTCCCCACAGCCGTGTGCTGTTGCACCAGCCGTACGGCCAGGTCGGCTACGGACAGGTGACCGATCTCGAGTTGGCGGCCAAGGAGATCCTTCGGATGCGGGACCTCCTCGAGCACATACTCGCCAAGCACACGGGCCAATCGCTCGAGAAAGTCCATGCCGACACCGACCGCGACTTCGTCCTGGAGGCCAACGAAGCTCTCGAGTATGGCATCATCGATACGGTGCTCTCCTCACGTGACGCGGTCGACACGTCGTCGGCAATCCGCTGACTGCGGGGTCAGGGTCACTAACCTCGGTCGCCGACGGTGTCGGTGACCACCGAGGCGACACTCGGGCATTCTGAAAGGGGGCGGCACACATGGCGAAATTCGGAGACACCGGCGAACTCTTGAAGTGTTCGTTCTGCGGCAAGTCCCAAAAGCAGGTCAAGAAGCTGATCGCCGGTCCTGGCGTCTACATCTGCGACGAGTGCATCGATCTCTGCAACGAGATCATCGAGGAAGAGCTCACCGACACCGGCGAGCTGACCTTTGACCAGCTGCCCAACCCACGAGAGATCCGCGAGTTCCTCGACGATTACGTGGTCGGTCAGGACGATGCCAAGAAGATCCTGTCGGTGGCGGTCTACAACCACTACAAGCGAATCCAATACCAGCAGCAGACCGGTATCGGCCGGCGCGACGACGTCGAGCTGCAGAAGTCCAACATCTTGATGCTCGGCCCCACCGGTTGCGGCAAGACGCATCTCGCGCAGACACTGGCGCGAATGCTCAACGTGCCGTTCGCCGTCGCTGACGCCACGGCGCTCACCGAGGCCGGCTATGTCGGTGAGGACGTCGAGAACATTCTTCTCAAGCTCATCCAGGCCGCAGACTTCGACACCAAGCGTGCCGAGACCGGCATCATCTACATCGACGAGATCGACAAGATCGCCCGCAAGAGCGAGAATCCGTCGATCACCCGTGACGTCTCGGGCGAGGGCGTGCAGCAAGCATTGTTGAAGATCCTCGAGGGAACACAGGCATCCGTGCCACCTCAGGGCGGCCGCAAGCATCCCCACCAAGAGTTCATCACCATCGACACCACCAACGTGTTGTTCATCCTGGGAGGCGCCTTCGCCGGACTCGAGAAGATCATCGAGCAACGTGTCGGCAAGCAGGGTGTCGGTTTCCACGGCACGGTGAAGACCAAGGCCGACCGAGACGCCGGCGAGCTGTTTTCCCAGGTGTTGCCCGAAGACCTCGTCAAGTTCGGCATGATCCCCGAGTTCATCGGCCGGTTGCCGATGGTGGGTGTCGTTCGCTCGCTCGATCAGTCGGCACTGGTCCAGATCCTCACCGAGCCGAAGAACTCGCTCGTCAAGCAGTATCAGAAGGTCTTCGCGTTCGAGGACGTCGAGCTCGAGTTCACCGAGGATGGGCTGACCGCGATCGCCGAGCTGGCGATCCTGCGCGGTACCGGCGCCCGAGGGCTTCGGGCGATCCTCGAAGAGGTCCTGCTCAACACGATGTACGACCTGCCTGGCCGCACCGACGTGGGCAAGGTCGTGATCGATGACGCCACCGTCCACCAGCGCACCCTGCCGACGCTCGTGCCGCGCAAGAGCGCTTCGCCTCGCCCGCGTCGGGCCGCAAGCTGACCGCCATCGAAGCGCGAGATTCCCATGACGATGGATTTCGCTGACGCGCTCGCATATCTCGACGAGCACGCGTCATACGACAAGACGGGACGGGTCGATGACCCGTCGACCGATTCGATAGCGGCGTTGTGTGCGGCGATGGGCGACCCTCAGCACGCCCAGCCGGTGATCCACGTCACCGGCACCAACGGCAAGGGCTCGACCGTGCAGATGATCAGCCGTCTGCTCATGGCGCAGGGCCTCACCGTCGGTACCTACACCAGTCCACATCTCGAGCGCATCAACGAGCGCATCAAGCGCAATGGTGAACCGATCTCCGATGAGGACTTTGCCGAGCAGGTCGCCAGCATCGCTGCGGTCGAGGTGATCACGGGCGTGCGCCCCACCTACTTCGAGGCGGTCACAGCAGCTGCGTTCCGCTGGTTCGCCGACGTGGCCGTCGACATCGCTGTCATCGAGGTGGGCATGCTCGGACGGTGGGACGCCACCAACATCGTCGATGCGCAGGTTGCCGTGGTCACGAACATCGCCCTCGACCACACCGAGTTCGCCGGCCCGGCCCTGGCGGACATCGCGCGCGAGAAGGCAGGCATCATCAAGCCAGGAAGTGCAGCGGTGATCGGTGAGACCAAGCCGGATCTCGTGCAGATCTTCCGCGACGAGGGCGGGGCGAGCACGCTGGTACGGGGCGACGATTTCGAGACACTCGACAACTCTCTCGCGATCGGTGGGCGTGCGCTCGACCTGCGAACCCCGACCACGATCTACTCCGAGGTCTTCCTACCGCTGCACGGCGCCCACCAGGGGGACAACGCGTCCGTGGCGCTTGCCGCCGTCGAAACCTTCTTCGCCGCGCCGTTGTCGGAGGACGTCGTACACGAAGGCTTCGCCAACGTCGAGATGCCCGGACGGTTCGAGGTGCTGGGCGTTCAGCCGCTGACGATCATCGATGGCGCGCACAACCCTCCAGGTGCCGACGTCTGCGCTGCGGTCTTCTTCGGCGACTTCCATCCAGACGGTCGCCGCATTCTGATCGTTGGCACCCTGCGCGACCCCGACGAGATGGTCGCTGCCCTCCGTGCCGACGAGTTCGACGTGGTGCACGCTTGCACGGCGCCGTCGCCGCGTGGCGTTCCGGGCGACGAAGTGGCTCGGGCCGCCCGGCGGCTCGGATGTGACGAGGTGTACGTCCACGACTCGGTCGATGCGGCGTGTCGAGCGGCGTTGGCGAACGCCGACATCGACGATGCCATCCTGGCCGCAGGCAGCATCTATGTCGCGGGCGCTGCCCGTTCGGCGTTGCGCAAATACGCGACCTGAGCCGACGAGGGCTGGGCTGCGCCCCGCCTGGCCGACGGTCGCGGCGTCGGCGCTCGGTTTGCCCGATAGCGTCACGGGCCATGTCTGATCGCACATTGGTCCTGTTGAAGCCCGACACCGTCGAGCGCAAGCTCGTCGGTGAGGTCGTGTCCCGTTTCGAGGCCAAGAACCTCGACATCGTCGCGATGGAGCTGCGCCGGCTCGATGCCGACACGTTGGCTCGCCATTACGAAGAACACGTCGGCAAGGGCTTCTACGCTGAACTCGTGGCCTTCATGAGCCGCGGTCCGGTCGTTGCGATGGTCGTCGAAGGCCCCGAGGACACGTGGGAAGTGGTGCGGGCGATGATGGGTGCGACCAATCCGCGCACGGCGGCGCCGGGAACGATCCGCGGTGACCTCGGCATCTTGTTCACCGAGAACCTGGTTCACGGCAGCGACTCGCTCGCCAGCGCCGAGCGCGAGATCGGTATCTTCTTCCCGAATCTGTAACATCGTCTCATTGTGCGATTCTGGTGAGTGTCCGGCCATCGGAGTCGCCCGAACGATCGTTGAAAGGAGGTCGAGATGGCACGCAGTAATCCCCTGAGCCTGGGCCGCGACCTCGCGATCGACCTCGGCACTGCCAACACCCTCATCTACGCCCGCGGCCTCGGCATCGTCCTCGACGAACCCTCGGTCGTGGCGATCAACGTCAATGACGGCAGGCCGGTCGCGGTCGGCGTCGAGGCCAAGCGGATGATGGGTCGTACTCCGAACCACATCAAGGCCATCCGACCGTTGAAAGACGGTGTGATCGCCGACTTCGAGGTCTGCGAGAAGATGCTGCGGTACTTCATCCAGAAGGTGCACGCCAGCAAGTGGTCCAAGCCGCGGATGATCATCTGTGTGCCGTCGGGCATCACCGGTGTCGAGCAGCGAGCAGTGCAGGATGCTGCCGAGTACGCCGGCGCCCGCAAGCCGGTTCACATCATCGAAGAGCCGATGGCGGCCGCGATCGGAGCGAACCTTCCCGTCCACGAGCCGAGCGGCAACATGATCGTCGATATCGGCGGTGGCACCACCGAGGTGGCGGTCATCTCGCTCGGCGGCATCGTGACGGCGCAGTCGGTACGCGTCGCCGGCGACGAACTCGACGACGCGATCCTGCAGTACGTCAAGAAGGAGTACTCGCTCGCGATCGGCGATCGCACCTCCGAAGAGATCAAGATCCAGATGGGCTCTGCCTGGCCGATGGAAGAAGAGCTCACGGCCGACATCCGCGGCCGCGATCTCGTGTCCGGGCTTCCTCGCACGATTCAGCTCACCACCGAGCACGTCCGTGAGGCGCTCGCCGAGCCGGTCAGCGCGATCGTCGATGCCGTGAAGACCACGCTCGACAAGACGCCGCCCGAACTAGCGGCAGACATCATGGAAGACGGCATCACCCTCACCGGCGGTGGGGCATTGCTCGGTGGGCTCGATCAGCGTCTTGCTCACGAGACCGGCATGCCGATCCGGGTTGCGGACGAGCCGTTGTACAGCGTCGTCATCGGGTCCGGGCGGGCCCTCGAGAACATCGATGCCATGCGGGGGCTGATGTCGCTCGGCGGCGACGACTAACGCGTCCGGCTCCATGGCGATCTACTCCGCCGGCCGGCGCCGCACGATGATCATCCTGCTGCTGTCGTCCGTGCTGCTCATCACTCTCGACTTGCGTGGCAACGCGGTCTTCAACGCTGCCCGCTCCGGGTTCGAATACGCGCTGCGGCCCTTCGAGATCGCCGGCGACGTCATCACGCGACCGGTCTCGCGGATGTGGCACGGCATGACCGACATCGACGAACTCGAACAAGAGAACCAGCGTCTCCAAGAGCAACTCGACGCCCAGCGCAGCGACCAGATCGCGGCGCAGAACGCGCTGATCGAGAACAGAGACCTACGCGCACTGCTCGACCTCGAGTCGCTCGCAGCGTTCGACCGGGTCACCGCAAGCATCATCGGGTCGTCCCCCAGCAACTTCGACCAGCGGGTCGAGATCGACCGTGGGTCGCTCGACGGTATCCGCGTCGGGATGCCCGTGATCAACAGCGCGGGTCTGGTGGGCAAGATCACGAACGTGTTCCCCGAGACAGCGATCGTCATGCTCGCGACCGATCCGCAGTACCACGTCCCCGTGAAGGTGGTGGCCGAAGTGCGTGCGACGCCCACGACCAGCGTGCCCGACACGGTGCCGAGCGGGCTGGCCGTCTCCGACGTCACCACGACGACGTCGACCACGACCACATCGACCACGAGTACCTCGACCACCACGACGACGACGACCACGATTCCGCGGCCCGTCGACGGCGCCGGCAACCCGATCGATCCCAACCTGCAAGGTCCGCCAGGAGCGACGACCTCGACCTCGTCGACCACCACGACCACCGCGGTCGAAATGGTCGAGGTCACCCGCGAAACCGGAGAGCTGAACGGTTTCGGCGCCGACCGGCTGCCCCGCGTCCGGTTCATCGCCGACTCACCGCAGTTCGGTCGCGTCGCCGAGGGCGACGCGGTGCTGACCGCGGGCGGCAGCCTCAGCCTTGCGCCGCCCGACATCCCGGTGGGGAAGGTGGCCAACGTGATCCAGAGGGCCGGCACCGCCGGTCTCGAACTCGAGGTCGAGCTGAATGCCGACCTCAACCGCCTCATCTTCTTGACGGTGATCCTCTATGTTCCGCCGACCGAAGCTCCGGCGCTCAGGTAGCTCTCGATGCTCGGCGCCCTACTGACGAGCTCGCTGACACGCGTCATCCCGATCGGAATGATGCTGCTGGCGTTGCAGAAGACCCTGTTCGTCGAGTTGCAGCCCTTTGGGGTGATCATCCAGATCGTGCTGGCGTTCGCAGCGGCCGCCGGAGCGGCCGGCGGTCCGGAACGCGGGGCGATCACCGGCTTCGCGCTCGGGATCATGTTCGATCTCGCGGTCGGTTCCCCGCTCGGATCGACGTCGATCACCATGGGTATCGCCGGATACGTCGCCGGCTGGGTCGACTTGATCCGGATCGAGACGACCTGGTGGCTGGCGGCGCTCTTCGTCGGTGTCGGCGCCGGGATCGGCGAGGCGTGCGTGCCCGTCGTTCGGCGATTCATCGGTGAGGAGGATGCCTTCGTTCCCGAGATGGCGAAAATTGTTCCGGTCGTCGCGATTGCGGCAGCAGCGTCCAGTGTGTTGCTCGTGCCGTTGGCGCGGTGGGCGCTCAAGCTCGAACGCCCCGAATGGAAGATGCCTGCTGATGGCTGACCACATCGGATCGTGCCCGCCCACCGTTGCACGCCTCGCCACGCGAGACTCTCGACATGGCTGTTGATCGCCGCGCCACGCGCCTGGGCGTGCTCGCCCTGGTTGGGGTGTTGCTCTTCTCGCTGCTCGGAGTCCGGCTCTGGTTCCTGCAGACCGTGAAGTCGGACGAGCTACAGGAGAGTGTCACGATCTCGAAGACGCGCACCGTGCGGTTGGCCCCCGAGCGGGGCCGGATCTTCGATGTCCACGGGCGGATACTCGCGGACAACGAACGAATTCTCACCGTTGCGGTCGATTGGCAGATGCTTCGGCGCAAGACACAGCGAGAAGAGATCTTCACCCGCCTGTCCGGCTGGGTGCAGGTGCCGGTCGAGGCGATGCAAGCCCGGTTCGACTCACAGATCGACAGCCCGTTCTTGCCCTTCCCGATCAAGCAGGACATCGACGAGCCGACCGCGATCGCGATCCTCGAGCGGATCGAGGACTTCCCGGGTGTCGAGATCGTCACCGACTGGAAACGGGTGTACCCGTACGCACCCCACGCTGCCCACGTCATCGGGTACATGGGGGCGATCACCCCCGAGCAGCTCGACGAGAAGCTGCAACTCGGGTATCTCCGCAACGAGAGAATCGGGCAGTTCGGAGTCGAACGCAGCTTCGAGGATGTGTTGCACGGGGCCTGGGGCAAGAAGGTCATCGAGGTCGACGCGGCCAATCGGCCGGTTCGCGTGATCGAAGAGGTTCCCCCGATCAACGGGTTCGATGTCCAGCTCACCATCGATCTCGACGTGCAGCAATATGCCGAGCAGGCGATCGAGACCACACTCGATCTGCGCCGCACCCAGACGGCACCGAACCCGATCGTCAAGAAGCCGGATGGGACGCGGGAACGGATGGATCTCACACAGGGCGAGGAGGTCTACTTCAAGGCGCCGGCGGCTTCGTCGGTGGTGCTCGATTACACGACTGGCGACATCATCGCGATGGCGAGCTATCCGACATTCGACAACCGATGGTTCGAGGCAGGGCTGTCGAGCACCAAGTTCAAGCAGATCTTCCCGGTGACCGACGACCCCGACAAATCGATCCTCGTCAACCGGGCGGTGCAGGGTCGCTACAACCTGGGCTCGACGTTCAAGCCCTTCACGGCGTTCGCGGCGCTCAATACCGGCCTGATCACCTCGAGCGAGATCTTCACCGACACCGGCGCGTACCAGCTGTATTCGGTCGACCAGGCGAAGTGTCGTGCAGGTCTCGTGCGATGCGAGTACAAGAACGCCACCTGCGGCAACGGGCGCCCGTGCGTGTACGGCAAGGTCGACGTGGAAGACGCGCTTGCCGTGTCGTCGGACGCGTTCTTCTACCGGATCGGTGAAGAGATTCTCGAGCGCAACGGTGGTCTGCCGATCCTCCAGGAGCAGGTCAAACTGTTCGGGTTCGGGGCCGACTCCGGCGTCGAATTGCCGTTCGAATTCGACGGCACAGTGCCCGACAAGGAACTCAAGCGGTTGTATGCCGAGCGCGGGGTGATCAGCGAGGACGAAGGGCGCGGCTACTACGTCGGCGACAACGTTCAGCTGGCGATCGGCCAGGGACTGTTGTCCTCCACCCCGCTCCAACTCGCCAACGGCTACGCAACGATCGCCAATCGCGGGTTCGTGCTGCAACCGACGATCGTGCGGGCGATCTGGAATCCAGGGGTTCCCGACGGTGCTCCCGGCTACGCGGACTTCTCGCAGGGAACGATCTTCAAGGACTTGAAAGCCCCGACATTGACTCGGCAGATCGCGATGCCCGACGACGTGCGCCAGCCGATCGTGCAGGGCCTGCAGCGCGTCATCTACGGACGAGGGGTCGAATCCGACTCGTACCACAAGACGACGGGTGAGCATCTCTTCGACGATTACCCGCGTGGTGATGAGGCGATTCCGCTCGCCGGCAAGACCGGCACTGCCCAGGGTGCCAACAACTACCCCTGGTACGATTCGTCGGTGTTCACCGGGTTCAGTACCGATGACAAGCGTCCGTACGTCGTGACCGCGTATCTCGAGAAGTCCGGGTACGGCTCGCAGGCGGCAGCGCCGGTGGTCAAGTGTGTCTTCCTGGCGCTGTCCGAGCTCGCTGCCATGGAACCCGTCGAGCTGTCCGAGCCGCTCGACCTGACCGCAACGGTCTCGGCCCCTCCCCTCGAGCTCAAGGACCGGACCTGTTACCGGTCGAAGTACGGCGACGGTGTGCAGACGCAGGTGCGAGATGTCGAGTGAGCCGACGTCATGACGATGACGTTCCTGAGTCGTCGGCCCGACAGCGGTCTCGGCAACATCAGATCCAGCCCTGGTGATCCGAGTCGAAATGTCGACTGGGTGTTGCTCATCACGCAGGGTGCGCTCACCATCATCGGCTGTTTCGTCGTGTATTCGGCGTCGTGGACGACGATCACGGGTGATCCGTATGCATTCGTGACGCGACAAGTCGTGTTCGCGATCGCGGCGAGCGTCGTGATGCTCGGCATCATGTCGGTCGACTACGAGTGGTTCAAGGAACGGGCGGCCTTTCTCTACGGGGTCACGATCGTCATCCTCGTGCTGCTGATCCTGATGGGTCTCGCGCAGGGACTCAGTCGGATCTCGTTCGACCTCGGGCCGATCAACTTCCAGCCCGCCGAACTGGCGAAGTTCACCACTCTGATCGCCTTGGCGAGCTTCCTCGCCGAGGGACGTAGTGACGAGGTCACCTACCCGAGGTTCCTGGTCGGACTCATCCTCGTCGGCGCGCCGGCGGTGCTGATCATCGCCCAGCCCGACCTGGGTTCGGCATCGGTGATCATCAGCATCGCGATGGGTGTGCTGTTCGTCGCCGGTGCCAAGCCGAAATACATCGCCACGATCACGTTCCTGTCGATCTCCACCGTTGCCGCGACCTTCGTGAGCGGATTCGTCAACGAGTACCAGAAGGAGCGGTTGCGGGTCTTCGTGGGTCAGAATGCCAACGAGGACTCGATCTACCAGGTTCGCAACGCAATTCGAGCGGTCGGAACCGGCGGAGTGTGGGGGAAGGGCTGGCTCGAGGGCAATCTCACGAACGACCGCTATGTGCCCGTGATGTGGGCCGACTTCCCGTTCGCTGCGGTCGGGGAGCAGTTCGGTCTGGTCGGCAGTGCGTTGTTGTTGAGCTTGTTCGTCGTCGCGCTGATGCGGATCTGGCGAATCGCGTCGCTGTCGCGCGACCTGCTCGGTACGTACCTGTGCGCAGGTGTGTTCACGATGTTGCTGTGGCAGGTCTTCCAGAACGTCGGTATGACGCTCGGGATCATGCCGGTGACCGGCCTCCCGATGCCGTTCATCTCGTACGGCGGATCGAGCCTGCTCACCTATTTCGCGATGTTCGGCCTCGTGCAGTCCGTCCACATGCGACGCATGCGCTGAGCGGCGCCGGTTTCGCCGATCGCGGCGTTGCGCCTCGCCGCTCGTTGCCACCCAGGCAACTCGGTCTCATCGCGCCTTGCGCTCGACGGAACCGATCGCCGCTCAGGGGGTCGGGATGGTCCGGTGGTGTGGTCTGTGCCGGTTTCGCCGATCGCGGCGTTGCGCCTCGCCGCTCGTTGCCACCCAGGCGGGTGCTGCTGGGCGCGTCGTGCCCGGCCCATGCCGGTGCGGAGGGAGTCACTCCGGGTAGGCTTGATGCGACATGTCAACACTCTGGGCGCGGATCGAACCGCTCCTGGCGCGGGTGCAAAAACCAGCTCGTTACATCGGCTGTGAGGACGGTGCCATCACCCCCCGGCACGACAAGCTCGATGGCGGGGATGTGGTGGCGTGGTTGCTCGCATATCCCGACACCTACGAGATCGGTCTGCCCAACCAGGGGCTCCAGATCCTCTATGAAATCCTGAACGAACGTGACGATGCGCTCGCCGAGCGCACATATGCCCCGTGGGCAGACCTCGACCACGAGATGCGTGCCGCGGGCGTGCCGCTCTTCAGCGTCGACACCCACCGAGCGGCCGGCGAATTCGACGTCCTCGCGTTCAACCTGTCGAGCGAACTCGTGTTCACGAACGTGCTCAACATGATCGACCTCGCCGGGGCACCGGTACGTTCGGCCGAGCGTGACGCCGACGATCTGTTCGTGCTGGTCGGGGGGCACGCAGCGTTCAACCCTGAGCCGCTCGCCGATTTCATCGACGCCGCCGTGCTCGGTGAGGGCGAAGAGGTCGTCTCCGAGATCACCGAGGTGTTACGGGCCTGGAAGGCGGCCGGTCGGTCCGATCGAGAATCGGTGCTGCGCGAACTTTCCAAGATCCCCGGCGTGTACGTGCCTGCCATGTACGAGGTCACGTACGAGGGCGAACACATCGCCGCTGTCCAGCCTCGATATCCAGACGTGCCGGCCACGGTCGACAAGCGCACGGTCGCCGATCTGGGCGAGTGGCCGTACCCGAAGCACCCGCTCGTGCCACTCACCGAGGTGGTTCACGACCGCCTCAGCGTCGAAGTGTTCCGCGGGTGTACTCGCGGATGCAGATTCTGCCAGGCGGGCATGATTACTCGCCCGGTGCGAGAGCGTCCGGCCGAGCAGGTCCGCACCATGATCCGGGAGGGCCTGCGGTCCACCGGATATGACGAGGTCAGCCTCACGTCGTTGTCGACCGCAGATTTCTCCGATATCGAACCCGTCGTTCGCGGCATCCTCGACGATGCGAAAGAAATTCCCGGCGCATGCGACACCATGACGATCAATCTGCCCTCGCTGCGGGTCGACGCCTTCACGGTGGGTCTGGCCGGCGAGGTCAACAACGGGCGCCGCAGCGGACTCACGTTCGCACCCGAGGGCGGTTCGTGGCGGCTTCGCAAAGTGATCAACAAGCTGATCACGGAAGAAGATCTCTACGGTGCGGTCGAATCGGCGTTCAGCCAGGGCTGGACCCGTATGAAGCTGTATTTCCTGACGGGCCTTCCCACCGAAACCGACGAGGACACGCTCGGCATCGCCGAGCTCGCCAAGAACTGTGTGGCGATCGGTAAGCGCTACACCAACCGTGCCTCGGTCACCGTCAGCCTCGGCGGGTTCGTGCCCAAGCCACACACGCCGTTCCAGTGGTTCGGTCAGAACACCGACGAAGAGCTGCGCCGCAAGATCAACATGGTGCGCGAAGCGACGAGGCGGATGAACGGCGTCAACGTCAAGTGGCACGATCCCGCCGCCACCACCGCTGAGGGCATCACCAGCCGAGGCGACCGGCGGATCGGTCGCGTGATCGAGCGGGTGTGGCGCGAGGGTGGGCTGTTCCAGGAGTGGGGCGAGCATTTCGACCTCGACCGCTGGGCGGCAGCGATGGAGGCCGAGGGGCTGTCGCTCGACTGGTACGTGTTCCGTCATCGTGACGAGCACGAGATCCTGCCCTGGGCGCACCTCACCGCTGGATTGCATCACGATTTCCTGTGGGGCGACTGGCTCGACGCGCTGGCCGAGTCGGGTGTCGAAGACTGTCGTTGGACTCCCTGTTACGACTGCGGCGTGTGCACCGGCTACGGCATCGAACACGTCGTGGCGTCGCCGATCGCGCCCGCCGGGGGCAGCCAGGGCACCGGTCAGGACCTGTCCCATGGTGGCGATGTACCGGTCACGCTGTTGCCCACCCGTCGCGAGCCGGCAGGAGCATCCACGTGAAGCTCCGCGTTCGAGCGACCAAGATCGGAAAGGTGCGTTTCACCAGCCACCGTGACGCGGCGCGCATGTGGGAACGTGCGCTCCGGCGGGCAGGGCTGCCGGTGGCATTCACCGAGGGGTTCACCCCTCGCCCGAAGATCAGCTTCGGCCTGGCGCTCCCAACGGGTGCCGAGTCGATTGCGGAATACGTCGACATCGAGCTGCAGCGAGAGATCGCGGCCGCCGACGTCGATCTGGACACCCTCCCAGCGCGTTTGTCGGACGCGCTTCCGACCGGCTTCGACGTGCTCGTCGCCGCCGAACGGGAACCGGGAGTGGACTCGCTCCAGGAAGCGGTCACGTCGTGTACGTGGGAGCTCTGGAGCCCGCTGCTGACCGCAGCGGATCATCTCGATGCCTGTCGGCTCCTCGAGCCGGCCGAACTCGTTCTGGAACGGGAACGCAAGGGAAAGCGAAGCGCCGACGACGTGCGCCCGATGATTCTCGACCTGCGCCCCGACCCCTCAGGTGACCGTTTGGTCGCCGACCTGGTCACGATCGGTCGTGCCCTCCGCCCTGGAGAGCTCGCCGAGTTGGCCTACCCGCACATCGATGCACGCGACGTGCGGGCACTACGTACTCACCAATGGCTTGACCACGACGGCATGAGGCACGAGGTGCTTGCCCTGCCCGCCGACGTGGACGCGCGCACCCAGTGGGTGCTCGCATGAGAAGGGACCCCCACAATGGACGACACCACGACGCAGAAGGACGACGCCTTCGATTCCTCGTCAGACGATGCCGGCACGCCGGCGGACAGATCGGCGGCTGACCAGGCGAAGAGCGAGAAGCCGTCGTCCACCGACGCGTCTGCCGTCGGCACCGAGCCCGATCGCCCGGGCGATGCGAACGACGACGGCCCCGACACGGATGCCGGGTCCGACGGTGACAATGCCCAGCGCAAGCGCCGTCGCGGCTCGCGTGGCGGCCAGGGGCGCCGCAAGCCCGATACGGGTGACTCCGGTGGATCCGACGACTCGGACGACCCTGATGCATCAGGGGCCCCGGCAGGTGGCGTCACGCCCGACGAACTGCCCGAACCGATGCGGGAAGGTCGTGTCCAAGACGTCGACGCCGCCGAGAGGTCGCTGGTTCGTAAACCCCAGATCGGTGACACCCGCACCCCGGTCGTGCCATCGGTGCCGCCGCCGGGCCCGGCCCGCAGCGGCGATGGTTCACCCTCCGTTGCCGCAGGAACCGGTTCCAAGTCGACAAATCGGCGTCGCAAGCGTGGCGGCGGAGGCGGAGGCGGCAAACAAGTGAGCGACGCGGCAGATCAGGAGCAGGCGAAGTCCGAGCGGCCGTCGAGGGCGGCCCAGTCCAAGCGAAACGGGTCGGGTGCCGACGCGGGCCAGAGCGGCGGCGACGGCCAGCGCAAGAAGCGCCGTGGTGGTCGCGGGCGATCGAAGCCCAACGCTGCCGAGCAGGAGCTGATCGAGCAGCGCAAGGGTCGCGAGCGCAACGGCAAACCGATCGGCCGGTATTTCATGTGTGTCCAGGTGCGTCCGGGCATGGCGCAGGTCGGCGTGCTCGAAGGCCGCAACCTGATCGAGCATTATGTGTCCCGTCCCTCAGATGACGTCAGCCAGATCCACGGCAACATCTATCTCGGACGGGTGCAGAACGTCCTGCCCGGCATGGAGGCGGCGTTCGTCGACATCGCCACACCGAAGAACGCCGTGCTGTACCGCGGCGATGTCCAATACGACGCCGAGGACATCGAGGAAAAGGGCAGGAATGCCCGCATCGAGGACATCCTCAAGGCCCGGCAGATGATCATGTGCCAGGTGACCAAGAACCCGATCGGTGCCAAGGGTGCCCGGTTGACCCAGGAGGTGTCACTACCGGGCCGGTTCGTGGTGCTCATCCCGAATTCGAAGACCTACGGGATTTCGAAGCGGCTCCCCGACGACACCCGAAAGAGGCTCCGAAACATCCTCGATCGGGTCAAGCCCGAACAGCATGGCCTGATCGTGCGAACCGCCGCCGAACATGCCACCGAGAGCGACCTCGAGGCCGACATGAACGTCCTGCTCAAGCAGTGGGAGGAGATCGAACGCAGGGCGCAGAAAGCCAACCGTCCTGCGCTGCTCTATCGTGAGCCGGAGCTGGCGGTGCGAGTCATCCGCGAGGAGTTCAACTCCGATTATCGCGGTGTCGTCATCGACGACCAGCGGCTCTACGAAGAGGTTCGCGACTACGTCGAAGCCTTCAACCCCGAGCTCGCCGACCGTATCGAGTTCTACGACGCCGCCGCCGAGGGTCTCACGGTATTCGAACGCTTCCATGTGCACGAGCAGGTCCACAAGGCGCTCGACCGCAAGGTGTGGCTGCCCTCGGGCGGCTCGTTGATCATCGAGCACACCGAGGCCTTGACCGTGATCGACGTCAACACCGGCAAGAACGTCGGCAAGTCGAATCTCGAAGAGACGGTCTTCCACAACAACATGGAAGCCGCCGAGGAGATTGCCAAACAGCTTCGTCTCCGCGACATCGGTGGCATCATCGTGATCGACTTCATCGACATGGAGATCAAAGACAATCGCGCCAAGGTCGTGGCCGCATTCCGGGATGCGCTTGCACGCGACAAGACCCGCACCCAGGTGTTCGACATCTCCGAACTCGGTCTGGTCGAGATGACGCGCAAACGCATCGGAGAGGGTCTGCTGACCGAGTTCTCGGAGATTTGCCCCGATTGCGAAGGGCGCGGTGTGCTCGTCGACCACACGTTGCTCGACTGACCGGAACGGCATCGAGTCTCATCGATGCCGACTGTTGCCCGCGTTGGCGGGCAACGCCGAGGAAGGACACGAACATGAAGATCGAGATCACCGACGAGGCCAAAGAACTCCTTGCCAAACGGGGCGGCACGATGACGATCGACTTCATCCGGCCGACCGGTTGAGGCAAGGTGGCAGAGGTGTCGGTCGACACCAACACGACCAACAAGAACCTTGCGCCGTACAGCCGCATCCGGCACCCTGAGTACCGCATCCTCGTGACGCCGGTGCTCTCGGGCATGGCATCTCGCATGCGGATCACGACGAGGGGTCGCTTCGTGAAGAACCTCGTCGTCGAGCTCGCCGACGATGGTCGCAGCGGCGACCCAGGGGAGGCCTGCTGATGTTCCGGCTCGATGGCAAGGTGGCGCTGATCACGGGGAGTACCCGTGGGCTCGGATGGGCGATGGCGCAGGCGATGGTGGGTGTCGGCGCTCATGTGGTCGTCAACGGGCGCACCGAGCAAGCGGTGTGGGCCAAGGCCGCCGAACTCTCGCTCGGTACCGGCCGATCGTCCGGCATCGCCTTCGACGTCGCCGACCTCTCCGCCGCCACGGCCGCAGTGGAGACGGTCGTCGAACGTCACGGGGCGATCGACATCCTGGTGAACAATGCGGGGATCCAGCACCGGTCGCCGCTCGCCGACTTCGAGCAGCACGAGTGGGACCGGGTGATGGGGGTCAATCTCGATGCCCCGTTCGCGCTGGCGCGGGCCGCCGCGGTGCACATGATGGGTGCCGGCGGCGGCAGGATCATCAACACCGGGTCCGTCATGGGGCAGATAGCTCGGCCGACGATCCCGGCCTATGTCGCCAGCAAGAGTGCGATCGCCGGGCTGACCCGGGCGCTCGCGGTCGAACTGGCACCGCACGGCATCACGGTCAACGCGATCGGCCCCGGTTACGTCGCCACCGAGATGAACACCCCACTGGTCAATGACGCAGCGTTCAACCAGATGGTCATCGACCGCACGCCTGCTGCACGTTGGGGTCGCCCTCACGAGATCGCTGCGGCAGCGGTGTTCCTGGCGTCCGACGAGGCATCGTACGTCAACGGTCAGGTGCTGCTCGTCGACGGCGGGATGTCGATCGCGCTCTAGGACCGATCAGCCCGCCGGCTGCCGCTACGTCCTTGCACAATCGGTTCGGATGTTCGCGTCGGTGCGGTTGGGAGCGTTCTCCCGGGTCGCTAGCATTCCATGAGCTATGTACGCAGTGATCGCCTCTGGTGGCAAGCAGGAAAAGGTGACCGAAGGTCAGCAGGTCGCGCTCGAACTGCTCGACGGGGAAGAGGGCAGCGAAGTCTCGCTGACCCCTGTCCTCCTCGTCGACGGTGAGAACGTGATCGCGGGTGCCGATGCCCTCTCGGGTGCATCGGTGACCGGCAAGATCGTCGGAACCACGAAGGGCCCGAAGATCAACGGGTTCACCTACAAACGCCGCACCAACAACCGCCGCCGTTACGGCCACCGTCAGAACTACACGATGGTCGAGATCACGTCGATCAAGAAGAGCTGAGAGGGCTGACATGTCGAAGACCAAAGGTGGCGGCTCAACCCGCAACGGTCGTGACTCCAACGCACAGCGTCTGGGCGTCAAGGCCTTCGGTGGCACCGAGATCACCGCCGGCACGATCCTGATCCGCCAGCGTGGCACCAAGTTTCACCCCGGCAAGAACGTCGGACAGGGCGGCGACGACACGTTGTTCGCGCTGATCGACGGCTCTGTCCAGTTCGGCACCCGCAAGGGTCGCAAGGTGATCGACGTCAACCCGCTGGGCTGACCGCTTCATCACAGATCTGAACAAACGGCGGGGCGCTTCGGCGCCCCGCCGTTTGCATGTCCGGGCGTACGAACCGGCGGATGGTGGCGCACCGATGGTCAGACGTCGATGCCGACCGGCAGGCGATCGCGATCCCATCCGAGTAGTGCCAGGGCCTGGCGGCACGCGAACCGGTCGGTCATACCGCCGACGTAGGTGACAGCGCATCGCAGGGCATCTGCCGATCCTGCGTCGAGCCCGTGGGCCTCGGGTAGCAGGTTCGGTCGATCGCCGTAGTGCTCGACGAGCGCTTGCAACAGGGCGATCACGGCGTCGGCCTGCGCGTTGCTGGCCGGGCGCAGATAGACGTGCTCGTAGTTGAACCGACGGAACTCGGCGAGCGCCTCGGCGACCGGCGTCACCATGCCGATCCGCCCGGTCTGCGCCGTCGCCTCGATCATGGCACGCACGAGGGTGCCCAGCTGTCCGGACCGGTCGGTGCCGATCCGGCTCTTCACGATCGGCGGCAGCATGTCGGGTGACACGATGCCTGCGGCCACCGCGTCCTCGTAGTCGTGGCATACGTAGGCGATCCGGTCCGCCCACGAAACGACCTCGCCTTCCGGCGTGGCCGGAGCCGGTCGACTCCACGAATGATTCCGGACACCGTCGAGTGTCTCGCTGCAGAGATTGAGTGGAACGAGGGTGACGTCGGCACCCCAAACGGCATGGTCGTATCCCTCAGCGACATAGGGCGTGAGAGCGTCCTCGCTGGCGTGTCCACCCGGACCATGGCCGCAGTCGTGGCCGATCGCGATCGCCTCGGTCAACGCGACGTTGAGCCCGATCGCCTGGGCGACCGATCGGGCCACCTGGGCGACCTCGAGAGCGTGCGTGAGACGGGTGCGTTGATGATCGTCGGGAAACACGAACACCTGTGTCTTGCCGGCGAGCCGCCGAAAGGCCGTGGCGTGCAGGATGCGGTCGCGATCACGCTCGAAACAGGTGCGGAAGGGATCGGGGTCTTCTTCGGTGACGCGATCGCCTGATCCGTGGGCCTTCGTGGCCAACGGCGCCAATTGTTCGTACTCGTCGTGTTCTCGCGCCTGACGCACCAGGGTGCCAGTGCTGCCCGGGCCGGCCCAAGAGTTCTCGTGGGCGAGGGCGATGCCGTCGGCGGCGTGTCCGCGCATGGTAGAGGCCCAACGTTGAGCACGTTCCTGCATCACCTCGTCGGTGTCGGCCATCTCGCCACACTACGGCGGTCGCGACGTGTGGCAACCTCCCTCCTGGCGTCGATGCGGCGTCGGTAGGCTCGTAGCAATGTCTCAGTTCGTCGACGAATGCCAACTGAACGTGCGCGGCGGTGATGGCGGCGCGGGTTGTGTGTCGTTCCGACGCGAGGGGCCGGTCGTGATGGGTGGGCCGAACGGTGGCGACGGCGGCAAGGGTGGCGATGTCTGGTTGGTCGCCGACCACAATGTCTCGTCCCTGCTGGCATTCCGCGATCATCCTCACCGTCGGGCCGACGATGGGGTGCACGGCAAGGGCAAGGACATGCACGGTCGCCGGGGTGAGTCGTTGGAGATCAAGGTGCCCGAGGGCACCGTCGTCAGCGACATGTACAACGGGGAAGTGCTGGCCGAGCTGTACCGCAACGGTGACAGGTTCCTGGCAGCCGCTGGTGGCCGTGGCGGGCGCGGCAACGCCAAGTTCTTGTCCAACCGGCGACGTGAGCCGACCTTCGCCGAGCAAGGCGAGCACGGCGAAGAACGCTGGCTCAAGCTCGAGATCCAACTGATGGCCGACGTCGCGCTGGTCGGGTTTCCCAATGCCGGCAAGAGCACGTTGATCAGCGTGATCTCGGCCGCCAAACCGAAGATCGCGAACTACCCGTTCACCACACTCGAACCCAATCTCGGTGTCGTCAGCCTCGACGACGACACCAACTTCGTCGTTGCCGACATCCCTGGTCTGATCGAGGGCGCAAGCGAAGGCCGTGGGCTCGGCCATCAGTTCCTGCGGCATGTCGAGCGCGCTCGCGTGCTGTGCCTGATGATCGACCTGCAGCCAATGGACGGCACGCTGCCCGGCGACCAAGAACGAGTGCTCTTGCACGAACTCGGCGAGTACCAGCCCGATCTTCTCGAACGGCCACGGTTGATCGTCGGCACCAAGGCCGACGCCGTGCAGCCGTCCGAGCTCGAAGAGATGGGATGGCAGCACCAGGTGATCTCGGCGGTCACCGGCGAGAACGTCCGCGACCTCGTGGGCCAGATGGCAGCGCTGGTGCATGAGGCGCGTCAGAACGCTCCCGAGCCGGAAGGCATGGTGGTGATCCGTCCAGAGGTCACCGGTGCCGTGGTCGAACGGCTCGAGGAGGGCGAGTTCCGTCTCGTCGGGCGCGACGTCGAACGGGTGGTCGCGCTCAACGACGTCACCACGGTGACAGCCCTCAACTACATCGACTATCAGCTGAACCGCATGGGTGTTCACAAGATGCTCGCCCGCGCCGGAGCAGTCGAGGGCGACGTGGTGTGGATCGGCGAGTTCAGCTTCGAGTACCAGCCCGACCTGTGATGCAGCATCCGTTCGAACCGGGTCGACCATGAGAGTCGTTGCAAAGATCGGAACGTCATCGGTCACCGACGACTCGGGATCGATCGATCATGGGGCAATCACCAAACTGACCGGCGAGATCGCAGCCGTGCGCGCCGCTGGGCACGAGGTGTTGTTGGTGTCGTCGGGGGCGGTCGCGGCCGGCGTTGCCGCTCTGGGGTTCGATGCGCGTCCGGCCGACATGCGCACACTCCAAGCCGTGTCGGCGGTCGGGCAGAGCCGCATCATGCGGGTGTACAACGACGAACTCGCCTCGTTCGGACTGGTCGGTGCCCAGGTGCTGGTCGATC
Source organism: Acidimicrobiaceae bacterium (assembly GCA_024641005.1). GTDB lineage: Bacteria > Actinomycetota > Acidimicrobiia > Acidimicrobiales > Ilumatobacteraceae > Ilumatobacter. The sequence goes on along the minus strand of JAHEDX010000027.1, from coordinate 6,967 downwards.
CACACGACTTCGTCGACCGCACTCAGTATCTGCACGCCCGCGACACGCTCGGCCGACTGCTCGAGTTGGGCTGCGTGCCGATCATCAACGAGAACGACGCCATCGCCAATGACGAGTTGCGCTACGGCGACAACGATCGAATCGCCGCGCTCGTCGCCCATTCGGTGAACGCCGACGTGCTCGTGCTGTTGACGGATCTCGATGGGCTCTTCACTGCCGATCCTCGCTTCGACCCCACCGCCTCGTTGGTCGACAGAGTCGATGCCGACGACCCATTGATGTCGATCAGGGCGAGTGCCAATGGCAGCGGCCGGGGGAGCGGCGGCATGGCGAGCAAACTCGCTGCCGCTCGCATCGCGTCGTGGTCAGGGGTGCGAACCGTTATCGCCAGTGCATCGCGACCCGGCGTGCTCCCCGACGCGGTCGCCGACCTCGGCGTCGGCACCACGTTCGCACCGCACGACCGTCGGCTGCCTGCCCGCAAGCTGTGGATCGCGTTCGCGGCCGAGGTCTCGGGGACGATCACGGTCGACGACGGGGCACGTCACGCGCTCACGACCCGGTCGACCAGCCTGCTACCTGCGGGTATCCAAACGGTCACGGGCGATTTCGGTGAGGGCGGCACGGTCGATGTCCGCGGCCCCGACGGGGTGGTGTTCGCCCGAGGTATGGCGTACGTCGCTGCGGCCGACCTACGAGCAGTGGTCGGCCGGCAGACGAAGGACCTGCCCGAGGGCATGGTGCACGAGGTCATCCATCGCGACGACCTCGTGGTGTTGCCGACCTGAACGGATCGGATTTCAGGCGGTACCGCCCTCGACCTCGGGGGTGGGCGCTGTTGCACTGTCGAGGCCGAGCTCGGCGCGAAGCTCGCTGAGACGACCCTGAGCTTCGATGTTCGCGGTCGCCTGCTCGACTTCGAGCACACGTGACTCGACCGATGTCTCGGCGAGCTCCGACGAGGCCTTGGCCCTCGCGTAGCGCGCCTGGATCTTTTCTTCGACCTCTTTCAGCGTCGGAACGTCGTCGCCGACGGTCTCGTTGAGCTGCGTCATGGCGACGTTCATCTCTTCCTGCATCTTCGCCTGCTCGAGCTGGCTGAGCAGCTTGGACTTCTCGGCGATCTTCTCTTGCAGGATGCGGCTGTTCTGGGCCACTGCGGCCTTGGCCTGATCGGCAGCGTCGGTGCTGTCGAGCACCATTGCCTTGAGGCTCTCGACGTCCTTTTCGACCTGGATCAACTGGCTGGCGATCGACTCGGCGGCCGTGGTGTACTGCGCCGCCTTGTCGGCGTTGCCGGCCTGTTGGGCATCGGCCGCCATGATCAGTGCCTGGCGGGCATTGCCATTGAGCTTCTCGAGTTCGGCCAGCTTGCCGTTGAGACGGATCTCGGCCTGCTTCTGTCCGGCGATCACGCTGACGGCCTGCTCGCGCAGCCGTTTGTGCTGGGACTGGGCCTCAGCGATCGCCTGCTCGAGCTGCACCTTCGGGTCGGCGTTCTCGTTGAACTTGCCGGTCAGCTTGGCGACGGCGTACTTCCACCACTTCTTTGCGAGCTTGAACATGGCTGGATCTTATCCGTTGGCTCCGGAACGCTCTCCTGGTTCTCGGCGACATGTGGATCAGGCGGTGGCACCGTCGCGTGTGAGCCGACCGCGTATCGACTCGATCTCTGGTGCCTTGAGCACGACGAGCGCGCTGCCGTACACGACCATGCCGACGATCCCGCCGACCACGAGTTGCACGATCGCGTGCCAGCCGGAATCGGGGGTGACGCCACGGGTGATCAACCAGACGGCGCCGGCCATCAGCAACGCGGCCAACAGCATCCTCCGGAAGCTCGCCATGATCGCTCGCAGCGAGAAGCCTCTGACCTTGTACGACAGGATCTTGAGCACCCACAGCGCAGACACCAGGTACGCGATCGCGAAGGCGAGGCCGAGGCCGAGCACCCCATAGCGGCCGACCAACACGAAGGCCAGGACGATGTTGAGGGCGTTCTCGCCGACGTTGACGATGAACGGGGTGCGCGTGTCCTGGTGCGCGTAGAACCCCCGTAGTACGAAGAGGTAGACGGAGAATCCGACCAGCCCCAGCGAGAAGCCGGCCAGTGCGTCGGCAGTGTTCTGTGCCGCCTGCGAGCTGAAGTTGCGGTATTCGAGCAGGGCGCCGACGATGGGGCGTCGCAGGACGAAGATGCCGAACCCGGCCGGAAGTGTGAGCAGGCTGATCAACCGGATCCCGAGCGACGTCTGTTCGATGAAGGAGGCGCGGTCCTTGCGGGCCACAGCGCGGGCCATCTCGGGCTGGAAGGTGGTCGAGATCGACACTGCGAGCAGGCCGTGGGGGAGTACGAAGAACGTGAATGCCGTGAAGTACGCGGTGGCGTCGCTCGAGCCGGGTTCGGCAAGGTTGCGGATGAAGATCAGTGCGACCTGATTGGCGACCACGAACCCGAGTGTCCATGCCGACAGTCCCAGCAACTTGCGGACGACCGGATGTTTCCAGTCCCATGACGGCCGGAACCTGAAGCCCGTACGACCTGCGGCGATCACGACGATGATCGCCATCGCGGCGATGCCGCCGGTCGCACCGAGCCCGAGTGTCCACCTCAGGCGGCCGTCGGTGATCACGTCGCCCAGTTCCCAGGTGCGGTCACGCAGTGTGAGCAAGGTGGCGATGATCACGACATTCGAGACGACTGGACTCCACGCCGCGGCAAAGAACCTGCGACGACTGTTGAGAAATGCGTTCGCGAGCCCGGTCAGGCCATAGAACATGATCTGGATCAGGAAGATCCTGGCGAGCATGGTCCCGACTCTGCGCAGCAACTCGGGGTCGACATCGGCGGCCGGATTCAGTGTGTAGATCCGGAAGATCAGGGGTGCAGCGACGACGGCGACGACGGTGAGCGCGACCATCAGCGTCGCCGAGATGGTGATCACGACATTGGTGGCCTCGTCGTCGTCGGTTTCCAGGAATGAGGAGAACAGCGGCACCAACGTGGCCGACAGCACCCCGCCGAGCAGCAGGTCATAAACGATGTTGGGCGTCTCGTTGGCGATCAGGTACGCATCGGACAATGCCGTCTGACCGATGATCCAGCCGAACACCATGATCCGCAAGAGACCGGTCACGCGCGACAGTGCGGTGCCCGTCGCGACGGTCAGGTTCGACCGGAGCAAGCTGCTCACGAGGTACTCGCGCTGCTCATGAGGTGCGGGTTTCCTGCACCGCTTGGTGCAGTGCCTCCAACTCGATGACGAGGTCGTCGACCTCGCGGGCGTACGCATCGGTGTCGACAGCGCCGAGGCTGACCTCGCTGGCGCGCGCAACCAGTTCGTCGAGTTGCGTTTGCGTGAGCCTCAACGATGCGGCCGTCTCGTTCGATTGCTGCTTGAGCCGGTCGGCCGACTCGAGTTGCCGCTCGACCGACCGCACCGCGGCATCGGCCTCGGGAGACGGACTGAGCGCAGCGCGTTCGCTCAGCGTCGTCAGCTTGGATCTCAACGCCGTCGGGTCGAGCCGGCGAACGGCGTCATCGATCTCGTCGCCACGTTTGGCGACTTCCCACGCTTCACCGAGGCCGCGTTCGAGTTGTTCGGCGACGCCTAGGAGCGTGTCCTTCAGGGGGCCTGGGGTGATGCCGCCGATGGTGTCGCGCAACTTACGCCCGGACGCCTGTGCGTTCTGCATCAGCTGGCGCCACGGCTCACTGAGCATGAATGGATCGATCGCCCTCTTCGCCGTCCGTTTCGGCATGGCGGCAGCGACCGTGGCCACGTAGACGCCGACTCCGGCGCCGAGAGCGACGGCGAGGGGCAGCTGGATCACGGCGAGTGTCACTGCGACGCCGACAGCGAGCGCGATCCGCCACGAGAGGATCGCCTTCGCTGTTGTCGGGGTGTAGAAGCGGTCGCGGAATCCCATCTCGCCGAGAACGCTAACCGAGCTGCCTTGCCCGTTGAGGGAGGTAGGGGGATGGGGCGGGACGTCCGTGGTGTCGAGGAGACGTGCTCGGGAGCTGTTGCGTCAGGCGTTCGCGTCGGCGGCCGTCGCATAGCGGCGCAGGATGCGCCGACCGAGACTGGTCTTGTGCACCTCGTCGGCGCCGTCGTAGATGCGGGCCGCCCGCTCGTGGCGGTACCAATACGCCAGCACGGTGTCGTCGGTGACCCCCAGTGCGCCGTGCACCTGGATTGCGGTGTCGACCGCCTTGAGCATTGTGTTCGCGACCACGAACTTGATGGCCGATATCTCGTCGCGGGCCGCTTTGGCTCCGTATTGGTCGATCATCCAAGCGGCGTGCAGCGTCTGCAGACGGGCCCCGCGGATCTCGGCATCGAGTTCGGCCGCCCAGTGCTGTATCACCTGGCGGTCGGCCAGTGTGCTGCCGTCCGCGTCGATGACACGCGCGTTGGCGCGCTCACACATCATGTCGAAGGCGCGGCCGGCGATGCCGAGCCACCTCATGCAGTGGTGGATACGGCCGGGACCGAGGCGGTCCTGGGCGATGATGAAGCCGTGGCCTTCGGGTCCGAGCAGGTTCGATTGGGGCACACGACATCCCTGGTAGATGACCTCGCCGTGGCTGGCATGCCCCGACCCCGCATGACCCATCACGCTCACGTTGCGAACCAGATTGAACCCGGGCGTGTCGGTCGGGACGAGGATCATGCTGGCCCGCTTGTGTGGGGGAGCGCCGGGGTTGGTGACCGCCATCACGATCGCCACCGAGGAGCCATCGGCCGACGAGGTGAACCACTTCTGGCCGTTGATCACATAGTCGTCACCGTCGATCACTGCCGTGGTGGCGAGCAGCACCGGGTTCGAGCCGGCGGTCTCGGGCTCGGTCATCGAGAAGCAACTCCGGATCTGCCCCTCGACCAGCGGTCGGAGCCAGCGTTCCTTCTGTTCATCGGTGCCGTACTTGTGGAGGATCTCGATGTTGCCGGCGTCCGGCGCCTGTGTGCCGAACACCGTCATGCCCAGCGGGCTGCGTCCGACGGCCTCGGCGAACAAGCCGTGTTCGATCATCGACAGCCCGAGGCCCCCGAACTCGACGGGGTGGTTCGGTGCCCACAGCCCCATCTGCTTCACCTTGGCCTGAGCGGCGGCCACACCGGCGGCGAGCGTGTCTGCGTCACCGAACAGCATCTCGCCTTCGAGCGGGATCACTTCGTGATCCATGAACTCGCGAATCATCGCGAGCATGGTCGACATCTTCTCGGACACCTGGAAATCCATCGTTACCTCCGTTCCCCGCCACGGTAGGAACCCGGACGATGTCCTGACCAGGGCCGATCGTCCCTGATGCAACGTGTGCCGGCGTCTCGATACCGGCGGCGAGTCAGTGGTCAGACGGGTTCGATGTCGGCAGTCTCGAGTGTGGTGAGCTGCTCTCGGCTGGGTGCGGAGACATCGCCGAGCCGCACCGCCTGCATCGACACCGCCTGCTCGAACACGTTTCGCACGAACCTGGCGTTGCCGAAACCCCTGCCACGCGGCTCGTTCTCGACCACGTCATGAAGGCGGGCCCTCGCTGCCTTCGCGAGGTGGTATTGCTGCTTGTCCGAGATCAGTTCGAAGATCGCCACCAACTCCTCGGTGGTGTAATCGGGGAACTCGAGGGTGCGTGCGAAGCGGCTCTCGAGCCCGGGATTGGCATCGATCAGTTGCTGCATCTCGTTCGGATAGCCGGCCACGACGACCGCCAAGTCGTCCCGGTGATCCTCCATGAACTTGACCAGTGTGTCGATTGCTTCGCGCCCGAAGTCGTTCTCGCCGCCGCGCGCCAGTGAATATGCCTCGTCGATGAGGAGCGTGCCCCCGAGCGCGCTCGTCAGCACAGCTTGGGTTTTGATGGCGGTCTGCCCGACGAACCCGGCCACCAGGTCGGCCCGGTCGGTCTCGACCAGGTGGCCCTCGGTCACCACGCCGAGACTGCGGTACAGCTGGCTCAGCAGGCGTGCCACGGTGGTCTTGCCGGTCCCGGGATTTCCGACGAAGACGAGGTGGCGGCTGGTTTCGATGACGGGTAGGTCGTATTCGGCTCGCAGCTTCTGCACCCGCAGCAAGCTGGTCAGGCGTCGGACCTCTGTCTTCACGCGGTCCAGACCGACCAGATCGTCGAGTTCGGCGAGGATTTCCTCGACGGGTCGCTCGGCGGGCATCTCGTGTTCTGGCGGTGATTCGGGCGGTGATTCGGGCAAGGGCGCACGGCCGGCGGACATGGTCGGCCGTCCTGGACGCGCAATGCCCGCGACGTCCATCGTGTGTAGCAACATGGTTCGAAATCCGTCGATCGCGTCGATCTCGTCGGGCGAGGGGACGAGGTCGAGAGCCGCCGAGGCGTGGGCGAGCTTGACGGCCAGGTCGTAATAGGTGTTCGCCCGCCGGCCGCCGTCTCGAGCATCCGCCTTCACGAGCAAGTCGAACAGCGTGCTCGGCGTGTCGAGCCAGCCGTCCTTGCCGGTGATCAGATCCGAGCTTCGCAACTGTTGGGGACCGACCGACACCGGTGGCTCCAGGCGCGGCCCGATGTCGTCGAGCCATGCCTCCAGTTCGCTCGTCGTCAGCCTCCCGTCGCTGGCGAGGATCGCCGAGACCAGGTCGCAGGCTTCGATCGTGCATTCCTGGCGATGATGCGCTCCCGACAATGCGGACAACTCGCGTTCGACCCCTTCGACGAAAGTGGTGACGTAGTTGTGCAATGCGCCGCCCATCGCCGAGCAGCGTACGCGCCACGCGAGTCACGAATGGTGCCGGGCACCATTCGTGACTCACGGTTTCCGATTGACCGTCGGGTCAAGTTGCTGTGTAGCGTTCTCTTCATGGCAGCAGAGGTTGCGAACCGCTTCGACAGTGTCCAGCAGGTGCGAGACGGGCTCAAGTCCGTCAACTACCTGGCAGATGACGGCATCTCGGGGGTCGCATTCCTTGCCGACCGCTTGGGAAAACCAGTCCT
>JAHEDX010000026.1:35408-48652 GCA_024641005.1 Acidimicrobiaceae bacterium | reverse complement strand
CTGGGGCGCGGAGCGGCCCCCGGTGGTGTTCCGGGGGCCGCTGCGTGTGTGTTTGGTTGTGGTGAGGGTGTGTGGCCCTCTGCCACGGTGTGGGTCAGTTGCCGGCGTCGAAGTCTTCGCCGGTGGCGTTGCCCATGTTTCCGTCGGTTCCGTAGAAGTTCCGGGTGGTGGGTCCGACGCCTTGCTCGACCATGGTGCGCAGGATGCGGCTGCCTTCCTGGAACGAGATCAGCACGACGGCGTCGGGGTCGGCAGCGACGACTTCGGCGACTTCGGCGTCGAAGGTGGCTGCTGCGGGGTCATAGGCCTTGACGCCGAGGACTTCGATACCGCTGGCGGTCAACACATTGTTGATCACGTTGGCGATGCCGTTGCCGTAGGAATCGTCGAGGTTCATGATGTACACCGACGCGTTGCCGTCCTCGAGGATCAAGTTGGCGACGATCGCGCCTTGCAGGCCGTCGGGCGGGGCGTTACGGAAGTACAGGCCCTTGTCGTCATAGGTGCTCAACGCCGGGCTCGTGTTGGCCGGGCTGAACATCGTGACACCCGCAGAAGTGATCTTCTCGATCACCGTGAGCGACACACCAGACGAGGCGGCACCGATGATCGCGTCGACACCTTCGGAGATCAACCGGTCAGACGTGACCGACGCAATGTCGGTCGAGGTGTCACCGGAATCACCAGGCGAGTACTCGACAGGCTTGCCGAGCACACCACCAGCAGCGTTGACCTCGTCGATGGCGTACTCGACACCCGCGAACTCGGGTGGTCCCAGGAACGCCAGGTTCCCGGTCTCGGGCAGCAACGAACCGATCTTGAACACGCCGTCACCGGCACGATCCACCGTGACCGGCACGAGATCGACGACTTCGGACTCAGGCGACTCGGCCTCGATCAAATACTCGAGCGAGTCATCGAGACGGTTGTCCGCCCCGAACTGCAGCACCGCATACGAACCCTTCAACGGCTCACCATTGCCATTGAAATCATGCGGACCAGAGATGCCGTCATAATCGACGTCGCCGCCGGCCTTGATGATCTCGAGACACGCCGCGAACGACGTGCACTTCTCGCCACCACCAGTGATGTCCACGATCTCACCAGCAAACGCGGAACCATCCGTGCCTGCCTGCTCGACCGCCAACGCCATCACGATCACCGCGTCATACGACTCGGCCGCATAGTTGAAATCCGTCAACGCATCATTGCCCTTGGCAACCCAAAAATCGTTCACCGCAGGAACCCACGCCGACACATCAGCACCCTTGGGCGTCGTACCCTTCAACCCCTCCAACTCGCCACCACCGGTGGGAGCTGTCGTGGCTTCTGGCGTGGTTGCCTCTGGCGTGGTGGCCTCCGGGGTCGTCGCCTCTGGAGTCGTTGCCTCCGGAGTCGTTGCCTCCGGAGTCGTCGCCTCCGGTGTGGCGGTGTCGTCATCGCCGCCGCACGCAGCGACGACTATCGACAGACCCACGATGAGGGCGCCGACGCGGCGCACTCGTGATTTCTGCATGTTTGTTTCTCCCCCTGGATCCTGCGGGACGGGTTTGCCCCGGCTGATTAGGTGCAGAGAGCGTATGCGGAAACCGACGGTCGCTACAACCACCCCGCGCCCATCCGGTTACGTTCATGATGTGCGGAGTCGAAGGCACCGAACCGGAGAAGAGGACCCTTGGCGAGTGCTCGGCATCCAACGTGGTGCATCCGAGGCAACCATCAACGAGGCCAAGCGACGTCTCGCGAAGCGCGCTCACCCCGACGTCGGTGGTTCAGATGCGGCGATGCAACGCATCAATCAGGCAGCAGAGCTGGCGCTAGGTTCGATCTCGGGCTCCTGTCCCGAACCTGGTCCCGGGTTCTCTGCGGGTGCCACGAGGGATGACTCGTCGTCGAGGGCGCGCCGCGACCATCCGTCGTTCACCGTCGAGGCGTTGCCCGTCGAGACCTTCGAGGGGCTGCTCGTCGTCGCCTCCTGGTTCGGCGATGTCATCGCTGATGACCCGCCCTACGAGCTCGAGATCGCCCTCGTCGACCCGATCAGGTGTTGGTGCAGACTCGATCTCGTACCGGATGCCGGCGCGTCGACGGTCAGCCTGACGGTTGCGTCGGAACCCGGCTACCCGTTGCCCGATGTCGATCAGGTGCGCGACCTCTGGGTCGCCGCTCTCAACCAGCTCGATTGGGCCGGTTTGGTCGGCGAGGGCCCTGGGCAGCGGCCTTCATGAGGCGGTCACGGAGGGCATGGCCGATCCCGGCGGCCGGTGGCATCACCGCTACCAGCACATCGAGCTCGGAGTGGTCAGCAGCGCGTAGGTCCGAGTAGAGCGACTGCGCGGCGACGACGAGATCGTCGTTGCGGTCGAGCACGCCGACGCGCTCGCCGCCGGCCCGGTGCATTGCGGCGAGCGCTTCGGCCTCGATCGGGTCGTCGGCCAGCAGCACCGTGCAGTCGGGGGCGTAGTGCGACATCAGCATCCCGCTCGCCCTGCTCGGTCCGGTGGCACCGGCGACGGGTCCCGCGAGCAGTCGTTCGATGTCGTCTTTCGAAATTGCCCCGGCCCGGAGTATTTGCGGTGGCTCGACACTGAGGTCGACGATGGTGCTCTCGACACCGATCCGGCACGGGCCGCCGTCCAGGATCAAGTCGCGTTCGGGGTCGAGGCGCCCGGCCAGATCCTCGAGGACGTGTCGAGCCGTGGTCGGGCTCACCTTGCCGAAGCGGTTCGCTGACGGGGCGACGAGCCCGCCTCCGAGGCGCCCGAGCAGGTCGAGCGTCAGCGGATGACTCGGGATGCGGACGCCGACCGTGTCTCGTCCACCGGTGATGCCATCCGACACCCTCGGGCCGCGGGGTAGCACCAGGGTGAGCGGCCCAGGCCAGCACGCGTCGCCGAGACGCCTCGCCGACACGGGAACGTCGGCGACCCATCGATCGCTCACATCCAGTCTGGCCAGGTGCAGGATCAGAGGGTGATCCGATGGCCGGCCCTTGACGGCGTAGACGCGTCCGATGGCTGCTGGTTGCTCGGCATCGGCGGCCAACCCGTAGACGGTCTCGGTCGGAATCGCTACCAGGCCACCGTGTCGCAGACGGTCGAGCGCAAGGTCGACGTTCGTCGAGATGAGACCGTCAGTCGGGAACGGCATCGAGGAACTCGAGCGTGGCATCGATGAAGTCGAACGACTCGGGGGTCGCGAAATGGTCGGTGCGGCGCAGCGTGACGAGGCGAGCGTCGGGCAGCACCTCGATCAGACGGTCGGCCGGTAGCACGAAATCCTGGTCACCGACCGCGACGAGCACCGGACAGGTGACCGTTGCGAGCTGCTCGAGCGTCGGCTCTGCGCCGGGAGCCCGTTTCATGATGGCTGCGAGCGCGACGGGGTCATTGCCCGTCTGATGTGCGTACTGGGCGAACAGACGGGCTCGATTGTCGTGGCCGGAGTCGCCGGTGCCCGCCTCGATCGCCTGGATGATGCGCTGTGTCGCCTCGTCATCACGCTCGAAGACGTTTCGCCCGATCCCGGCGAGTACCAACCGCCGGAACCGCGATGGCTGTGCGATCGCGGCACGCAACAAGGTGAGCGCGCCCAGCGAGAAACCCACGGCGTCGACCGGCCCGTCGGGCATGGCCGCGAACACCCGCTCGGTGAGATCGCCGTAGGCGTCGGGGTCGTGCGGCTTCGGTGCAGCGCCGTGGCCGAGCAGGTCGATCCCGATGACCTCGCGGTCGACATCTGCCAGGAGAGCGGTGAATCCCGAGCGTTCCCACGTGGTGGTGAACGAACCACCCCAGCCATGAACGAGCACGACGGGCGGGGCGACGGTGGCTTGCTGGTCTACGGTCACGTGAGCATCGTACGCGAGTATCGGCGCCCGTTATCCTGTGGCCGCCCCTTTGGCAGGAGAATCACCCATGAAGATGTTGCATCCCCACCCACCGCACGACCTGACGTACAGCGACGTGTTCATGGTGCCGAATCTGTCGTCGGTGGGTTCGCGGTTCGGTGTCGATCTCACGACCCCCGATGGGATCGGTACGACGATTCCGTTGGTCGTCGCGAACATGACGGCGGTGGCCGGTCGCCGCATGACCGAGGTCGTCGCCCGGCGCGGGGGCGTCGCCGTACTCCCACAGGACATTCCGGTCGAGGTGCTCGACACCGTGATCAGCTGGGTCAAGACCCGTCACCCGCTGTTCGAGACGCCGATCACGTTGTCGCCCACCAATACGGTCGGTGACGCGCTCAGTCTGATCCACAAGCGTGCTCACGGTGCCGTCATCGTCATCGATTCCGACGGTCGTCCGATCGGTGTGTTCACCGAGCAGGACGCCGTCGGTTTCGACCGCTTCACGCAGCTCCAGCACGTCATGAGCAGCGAACTCGACACGCTGCCGGCCGACATCACGCCCGAGGCGGCCTTCGACCGACTGCACGGCGAACGTCGCACTCTCGCCCCGGTCGTCGACGATGACGGCCGGCTGCTCGGACTGCTCACCAGCACCGGAGCATTGCGCTCCACGATCTACCACCCGGCGCTCGACCAACAGGGCCGGCTGTTGGTGGCGGTGGCAGTCGGCATCAACGCCGATCCGGTCGGACGCTCGCGCGACCTCGTGCGATTGGGAGCCGACGTGCTCGTCATCGATACCGCGCACGGGCATCAGACCCGGATGCTCGATGTTGTGGAAGCAGTGAGGTCGGCATGTCCCGACTCCACGATCGTCGCCGGCAACGTGGTCACCGGCGACGGCACCCGACAACTGATCGAGGCCGGGGCCGACATCGTCAAGGTCGGCGTCGGCCCGGGCGCGATGTGCACCACCAGAATGATGACTGGCGTCGGGCGCCCGCAGTTCTCCGCCGTGGCCGAATGTTCCGACGAGGCCGGCCGGCTCGGCAAGCACGTGTGGGCCGATGGTGGGGTCCGCTTCCCGAGGGATGTTGCGCTCGCGCTGGCGGCGGGGGCGTCGAACGTCATGATCGGATCGTGGCTTGCCGGCACGCACGAATCGGCTGCCGACACGCTGCGCGACACCGACGGCCGTCTCTACAAGGAGAGTTTCGGCATGGCCTCCAACCGTGCGGTGAAGAACCGCACGAAGACAGAGAGCGAGCTCGACCGCGCTCGCAAAGAACTGTTCGAGGAGGGGATCAGCACGTCCCGGATGTATCTCGACCCCGCCCGCCCCGGGGTCGAGGACATCATCGACCAGATCGTCGCCGGCGTGCGATCGGCCTGCACCTATGCCGGCGCCGCGACCATCCCTCAATTCCACGATCAAGCAGTCGTCGGTGTGCAGAGCCACGCCGGATACGACGAAGGCCGGCCGCTGGGTACCTCATGGTGAGCGGTGAAGCCCCAGCGGACGGGAGGCCGCTCGTGATCGCGATCGATGGCCCGGCCGGCGCCGGTAAGAGCACCGTCGGCCGAGCGCTCGCCGATCGCCTCGGCATCGGCTACCTCGACACCGGTGCCATGTACCGGGCGATGACGTTCGCGGCACTGCAACGAGGTGTCGTCGAAGGCGACCTCGACGAGGTCGCAGCCATGGCGCCAACGGTCGACCTCGTGCTCGAGGGCGGCAGGGTGCTGGTCGACGGCGCCGATGCAACCGCAGCGATACGTGGGCGCGAGGTGACCGAAGCGGTGTCGCAGGTCTCCGCGAATCCTGCGGTTCGCGACGTGTTGGTGCAGCGCCAGCGTGACTGGGTCGTCGAGCACCACGGAGGCGTCGTCGAAGGCCGCGACATCGGAACGGTCGTGTTCCCCGATGCGCAGCTGAAGCTGTACATCACCGCCTCCGCTCGCGTTCGGGCCGAACGTCGCGTACGTGACATCGGGGGAGATGTCGACGAGGTCGAGGCATCGATCCTCAAACGTGATCGTGTCGACTCATCGCGAGCGCACAGCCCGCTGACCGAGAGCGACGACGCGATCATCGTCGACACGACTGGCATGTCGATCGACGAGGTCGTCACCCATGTGCTGGAGCAGTTGGCGTGAGCCGGCCCGACACCTTCCTGGCCGGCAACGGGCTGCCGAGCAGGATCTGTTATCGCATCGGTTGGCTGTTGGCGATCCCGTTGGTGCGGGTGTACACCCGCATGACGATCAATGGGCGGGAACATCTTCCCAAGGAAGGTCCGTTCGTGTTGGCCCCCGTTCATCGGTCCTATCTCGACACGCCGATCGCCGGTTGCGTGCGCAGCAAACGGATGCGGTTCATGGGCAAGGACACGATGTGGAAGAACCGCCAGATGGGCTGGATCCTGTCGGCGTTGGGCGCGTTCCCGGTCACCCGAGGCACGGCCGACCGCGAAGCGCTTCGTCGCGCGGTCGCCGTGCTCGAGGCGGGTGACCCGCTGGTTCTCTTCCCGGAGGGCGAACGCAAGCAGGGCCCGATCGTCCAACCCCTCTACGACGGCGCGGTGTACATCGCGATCCGAGCTGGTGTCCCCATCGTCCCGGTCGGGATCGGCGGCTCCGAACGCGTCATGCCGAAGAAGGCGAAGTTCATCTACCCACGCAAGGTCCACATCGAGATCGGCCCACCGATTCCCGCTCCGGTCGCCCCGGAGGGCGGCAGGCTGCCCCGTACGGTCTACAAGGACCATTCGGCGGCGTTGCACGCCGAACTCCAGCGCCTGTTCGACCTCGCGATGGAGCGGGTGCCCTGGAGCTACCCGATCGATTGACCGCGGCCTGGGTGTCACGCGGTCGCCGAACGGCTACGAGAACGTGACTCGCAGCGCCGCAGCCAACGCGGGCGGGTCGTCGGTGCCGCACAACTCCCTCGCAGAGTGCATCGAGAGCTGCGGGACTCCCACATCGACCGTGTCGATCCCGAGTCGGGTGGCGGTGATCGGGCCGATGGTCGTTCCACACGGCATGTTGTTGCGGGAAACGAAGACCTGGAACGGAACGCCGGCGCTTTCGCATGCGCGCTGGAACATCGCTGCGGTCGATGACGATGTCGCGTAGCGTTGGTTGCTGTTGATCTTGATCGCCGGCCCGGCGTTCACCATCGGCTGATGTTCGGGGTCGTGGCGGTCGGTGTAGTTCGGATGCACGGCATGAGCGTTGTCGGCCGAGACGCAGCTCGACGCAGACAACGACCTGAGCAGATCGGCGCGGGCGCCGCCCCGTGACAGCACATGTCGCTCGAGCACGCGCTCGAGGAGAGGGCCTCCTGCTCCGGTCGTCGACGATGACCCGACCTCTTCGTGGTCGTTGAGCACGATCATGGCGGTCGCATTCGTGGGCGCGGCAGCGATCAAGGCGTCGGCCGCTGCCCAACACGACAGCTGGTTGTCGAGACGACCACTCGCCAGGAGCGAACGATCCGCGCCCAGGACGGCCGCCGGCTGGACGTCGTACAGGCTGAGATCCCAGAACGCAGGTACGTCGCAGCCGGCCTCGGTCGCGATCCACTCCGCGAACTCGCCAGGCGAGCGTCGGCCGATGCCCCACACGGGCTGGAGATGTTGTTGGGTATCGAGTTTGAGGGAATCATTGACGCCTCGGTCGAGGTGCACCGCGAGCTGCGGCACCCTGGCGATCGGCCGATCGACATCGACCAGCACATGAGAGCCGTCGCGCATCGTGAGGCGCCCGGCGATGCCGAGATCCCGATCGAGCCACGAGTTGTTCAGGATCCCCCCGTACACCTCGACGCTCAGCTGTCGCCATCCCGCGGTGCCGCTGTCGGGCCGAGGCTTGATGCGCAGACAGGGTGAATCGGTGTGGGCTCCCGCCAACCGGAAGGGCGAATCGGGTCGAAGGTCGGCAGGGCTCCGCCAAGCGACCACGCCTCCGTCGCTCGTGACGAAACCGTCGTCGGGCAGCTCGGACCAGTCGTCGTCCGTCGCGACCTGCACGAATCCGGCTGCTGCCAGCCGGTCCGCGACTGTCTTGACGACGTGGAACGGTGACGGAGAAGCGTCGAGGAACGCTCGCAGATCATCGATCGGTTGGGTCATCGCTAGCCCTTCTGGAACAGGCCCATCGGCAGGCCGGTATGACGCAGGTGTGATGTTTCGTTGATGGTCACGACGGATCGCACGCCAGACCGGGAGGCGGCAACTCGGTGGATCGAGGTGTAGTTCGGATAGAAGAACCCGGTGCGCTGTTCGGTGAGACCGAGCACGGTCGCCAGATACAGATTGATCACACCACCGTGGCACACCACGGCGATCGTGTCGCCGGCATGTCGTGCGACCAGATCGTCGAGGGCGGCCTCGACACGCGCTTCGAACTCTTCGAAGGGGTCTGCCCCGTCCCACTGGTTGCCGAGGATCTCGTAGAAACGCGGGTCGCCCTCCGCCTTGAGTTGCTCGATCGGCACGTACGCGGACGAGTTGCGATCCCACTCGGCGACGTCGTCGACGACCACTGGTTCCAACCCGAGACGTCGGCCGAGCGGCTCTGCCGTTTGCCTGGCACGGCGCATCGGACTGGTGTAGACAGCCTGGATGTTCTCGGAACTCAGATAGTCCGCCATATGCTCGGCCTGCGCGTGACCATCGGCCGTGAGTTCGGGGTCGGCGGGGCCATCGCTCACCTCTCGACGTTCGGGTAGCGCATGACGGATGAGTATCAACTCCACGAAGGATGAGGATAAGCACGAATGACGAGGCGCACGAAGATCGTGGCAACAATCGGTCCGGCCTGCGACGAACTCGAGTCGCTCGAACGGTTGATCCGCGCCGGGGCCGACGTGGTGCGCCTGAACCTGAGCCATGGGGCGATCGACGAGCATCTGGTTCGACTCGACCGTGTTCGAGCCGTGGCAGCCGAGGTGGGACGGCCCGTCGCCGTGCTCGCCGACTTGCCAGGGCCGAAGATCCGTGCCGGTCAGTTCCCGGACGGCGGCGTCCAGTTGACGGCCGGCGGGTATGTCCACCTCCGGTCCGGTGCGGGGCTCAGCGATGCCGGAACGATCTGGGTCGAGTACGAAACCCTGGTGGAGGACCTTGCGGTCGGCGACCGGGTGATCCTCGGCGATGGTGCGATCAGTATGCGCGTCACGTCCAACGACGGGGCCCGTGCCGAAGCGATCATCGAGACCGGTGGTCGCACTCAGGGCAGACCGGGCGTCCATCTCTCATCCGAACGGCTGCGCCTCACGACGCCGACCGACCAGGACCTCGTGCTCGCCGAGCAGGTCGCTGCGGCAGGGGTGGAGTTCGTCGCGGTGTCGTTCGTGCGAGCTGCTGCCGACGTCACCAAAGTCCGCGAGGTCGTCGGAGACCGAGCCGAACTGGTCGCGAAGATCGAGACGAGTTCGGCATTGGCGAACCTCACCGAAATCCTCGAGGTCAGTGACGCGATCATGGTCGCTCGCGGCGATCTGGGAATCGATTGCCCACTCGAGGATGTTCCGCACCTGCAGAAGTCGATAGTTCGACAGTGTGTCGAATACGGCATCCCGGTGATCACGGCGACGCAGATGCTCGAGTCGATGGTGATCGCGCCGTCACCGACTCGTGCCGAGGTCACCGACGTGGCGAACGCGATCTTCGACGGCACCGACGCCTTGATGCTGTCGGGCGAGACCGCGATCGGTCACGACCCGGCGCTGACCGTTGCCACGATGTCCGTCATCGCCGAACGCGCCGAACGCGAAGCCCACTATCGGCAGTGGGCTGCGCGGCTCGGTCGGGTTCAGCGTGAACGATGGGACTCGATGGGCGATCGGATCACTGCGGCACTGACGCACGCCGCGTCCGAAGCCGCCCACGATGTCGACGCCGTCGCGATCCTGTGTTGCACCAGCAGTGGCCGCACCGCGAAGGCAATGGCCAGGTTTCGGCCCGGTCCCAGGCTGATCGCGCTCTCGCCCAATCGCAAGACCGTCAATGCGTTGTCGCTCACGTGGGGTGTCGAATCGCTCGACGTGGCGATCTACTCGACGACCGACGAGATGGTCTGGTTCGCGGTCGAGACGGCGGTGCAGCAGGGATGCATCGCGCAGGGCGACACGGTGGTCGTGCTCGCCGGGTCGCTCACCCGGTCAGCTGCGACGGCGGCCGACGTCTTGCGCATCGTGCAGGTGCAATGAGTTCGGGGCGTGACTCTGTTTCCTCGATCTGGTCGACGACGACGGGTCTTGTCGGCGGTGCTCACGTCGTGCTCGTCCACGGATCGCTCGACAGATCTGCGGGCCTGCTGAAGCTCTCCCGCCGACTGGACGAGAGGTACCGGGTGACGCGATACGACCGTCGCGGCTATGGCCGTTCGCGCCCGCATCCAGGCCCCTTCGACATCGAGCATCAGGTGGCCGATCTCGTCGAGGTCGTCGTCGCTGCTCCTGATGCAACGGGTCGAGTCGTGATCGTGGGCCACAGCTATGGGGGAAACGTTGCGCTGGCATTGGCGGACAGACATCCGGACATGGTGGCCGGCGTGGTCACGTTCGAGTCGCCGCTCTCGTGGTTGCCATGGTGGCCCGGCAACTCCGCGGGCGGCGACGCGATGGCGTGGCGCGACGAGCCGGAAGAGGCCGCTGAGCGGTTCATGCGACGCTTGATCGGTGACGATCGTTGGGACCGGTTGCCGCCCAGCAGTCGTGAAGCCAGGAGGGCGGAGGGCCCGGCGATGATCGGTGAACTGGCCGACCTACGCCGACATGCTCCCTGGGTGTCCGAGCGGGTCACCGTGCCCGTGATGGCGTTGCGTGGCGAGCACGGTCAGCAGCATCACCGAGCTGGTGCGGAAGCGCTGGCCGAGATGTTGCCGACTGCAACGATGCGCACCATCCCGGATGCCCGTCATTTCGGCCCGAACACCCACCCCGATGACGTCGCTGCGACAGTGATCGAGTTCGTCGAGCATCTTCGGCCCTGAAGCGGCAACGTCCGCCTTGGACGCGGCAACGTCCGCCCTGGACGAGGCAGCGTTCACTTCTTGCTCTTCGCGACCAGTGCTGACGCGACGATTGCCGCGCCGGCGGCGAGCGCGAGCGATCCGGTCATGCCGAATGCCTCGTAGAGCTGGCCGGATGCGATCACCGCACCCGCACGGGCGACCGTGCCGCATGCGCTGCTGATTCCGATCGCCCGGCCACGCGCCAGAGGCGCGGCTTCGGTCACCAATGTCAGCGACGACACGAATGCGAACTCGAACCCGGCCAGGAACAGGAGCAACCCGGCGATCGCCAGGCTTCTCGAGTTGCCGGACGACAGCATCACGAGCAGTCCGACGCCGAGCACCGAGAGCCCCACGAGCACCGACCGCCGGCTGCCGATCCGGTCGCCGAAGGTGGCGACCGACGCCGACGACATCAGTTCGACCATGCCGAAACCTGCCGCCACCACCCCGAGGCCCCCCGTCGACAACCCGTGGGCGTCGTCGAGCCATGCCCCCGAGACCACGAATGTGCCGAGTCCGGCAGCTGCCGTGAACGCTGCGGCCAGCATCGGGGGCCAGGCGTCGCGTGGAAGGCGCGCAGCGGTGTCGTGCTGAGCAGGTGTGTTGTCGGTCGAAGTGGACGGGATCCAAGTTGCCACCGCGACCGCAGCAAGTGCCGCACCGATCGCCAAGGCGGTGTAGGGCCCTCGCCAGCCGAACTGCCTGATCAGCAGGGCGAGCAACGGAGCGCCGGCCAGCAACGCGATTGCCCACGATGTCTCGAACAGGCCGATCGCGCGACCTCTGGCCGAGAACGGGACCCGTTGCCCGATCCAGGCGTGACCGGCGACAGTGAGATTGCTGACACCGATCACGAGCACGGCGAACGACACCGCAAAGGCAGCGACCGAGCCCCAGAGCGCTATCGCCGACGAGGCGCTCACGGCGCAGAGCCCGGCGATGAAGACGCTGCGCTCATGACCGCGATCGAGGGTGCGTCCGGTGGCGATCGTGCTCAAACCGCCGAGTTCGCACACCCCCATGATGCCGGTGAGCGTTCCGGTGGTGGTGCTGAATGCCCGTTCCAGGGTGGGTAGGAACGGCCCGACCCACCGCAAGGCGGTGTTCGAGACCACCTTGGCGGCCGTGAAGACGCCGAGTTGTGTGGAATGTGACCGCGCTGGGGAGCCCGATGGTTCAGTCACGGGAGATGTCGATGTCGCGACCGAAGAACGAACAGGTCGTGTCACCACTCGTGCCGCCCTCTCGGACCTTGTCGGCGCACTCGTCGAGTGAGCTGCGTTGAGTCCACACGAGGAGGGCGAGCAGTCCCAGGATCGCTGCCAGCGCGATCTTCTGGGCCGCTGTCTTCATCAACCAGGCCGCGCCGACGGCCATCGCCAACAATCCGACCGCGATGAGGATCGCGAAGGTCTTTGCTTGTTCGAGCGTGAGGGCGAGCACCGTGCAACCTTAGGGTGCGGCCGCTCGGCAGGCACCCATTCGCTCGCGCTCGACCGGCAACGCTCGTCGCCGGGTCGGCCGTAGTGTTGTCGGCATGTCCGATCAGCCGATCCAGATGTCCAGCGGTCTGCCGACCACGGTGCTCCCGGAGGCCGACGTGTCAGAGCGTCATGCGCTCGCGCAGGCGATCCACGCCGACGACCCGAAGTCAGCGATCGCCGCGATCGTCGCCGCCAATCCGAGGTCGCTCGAGGGATGGGCAGCGTTCGGTGACCACAGCCACGATGTCATCAGCAGGTACGCCGCTTACCGCGTCGGCTACCACCGCGGTCTCGATGCGCTGCGCGCCGCTGGGTGGCGAGGTTCGGGCTACGTGCGTTGGTCGTCGCCGGGCAATCGTGGCTTCCTCAAGAGCCTGCTCGGGCTTCACCTCATGGCAGACGCGATCGGCGAGATCGACGAGGCCGAGCGATGTGCACAGTTCTTGCGGCAACTCGATCCCAACGGCGTACCCCCCGACGAGGTGGCCGCGGTTCCACAACCGTGATCCGATCGAGTGCTCCGACCGGCGTGATCCTGACCGGAGGTGCCAGTCGTCGGATGGGAACCGACAAGGCGCTCGTCTCGGTCGCCGGCCGTCCGATGGTGGTTCGTGTCGCCGACGCGCTGAAGGAGGCGGGATGTCGTGCGGTGTTCTGCCAAGGCGGGAATGCCGAAGCACTGACGGGACTCGGTTTCGAAGTCGCACCGGATCCGAGCCCCGGTGGCGGTCCGCTGCTCGCTATCCAGGCTGCTCTCGGACTGCATGGTGGTCCGCTCGTGGTCGCAGCATGCGATCTGGCCGATCTGAATGCGGCGACGATTCGCGAGCTGGTCGATGCAGCCGCAGGCCGCACCCCCCCGCTCGTGGTCGTGGCGACCACCG
>JAHEDX010000026.1:0-35398 GCA_024641005.1 Acidimicrobiaceae bacterium | reverse complement strand
CCACCGAGGAAGGGCCGCACATGTTGTCGGTCTGGTCGCCTGCCGCGCTGCAGCCCTTGTCGGCGCTGATCGACCAAGGGGTTCGTGCCTATCGGGCGGCGCTCGAGAGGCTCGCGGCGATGTCGGTGCCCGTCGATCCCGCAGCGGTTCGCAATATCAACTGCCCGGACGACCTCGGCTGACGCCGGTATCCTCGACGGGGTATGGCAATCGAGGAAATCACCGTCGACAGGCTGGCAGAGCTCTTGGCAGAGGGCGTGCGGGTCATCGACGTACGCGAGCCGTCCGAGTTCGAGCAGGCGCGGCTCCCTGGGTCGACACTGGTTCCACTCGCCACGGTGCCCCAGCGTGTCGAGGAGTTCCGCGGTGACGGGCCTGCGTACGTGATCTGCCGGTCCGGGGGCCGAAGTATGCAGGCGTGCACGTTCCTGGTCGAACAGGGCGCAGACGTCGTCAACGTGACCGGGGGTCTGATGGCCTGGATCTCCTCGGGCCGCGAGTACGTGACCGGTCCCGCGTGACGCTCGTACACCCGCACCGCTGGGTCGACCAGCAGGCCGACTTCGATGCTGTCATCGACGAATTGCTGACCCAACAGCGGTACGCGATCGACACCGAGTTCCATCGCGAGCGCACGTACTACCCGACGCTCGCTCTGGTGCAGCTGGGTTGGGGCGATGGCGAACTGGTGTTGGTCGACCCGTTGGCAGTCGACATCACTGTGCTGCGACGTCTGTTCGACAGCGACGTCGAGGCGGTGTTCCATGCTGCACAGCAGGATCTCGACGTACTCACGCACGCTGTCGGAGCGGTCCCGAGAGCCTTCTTCGACACCCAGATCGCCGGCGGTTTCGTCGGGTACGGAACACCTTCGCTCGTGTCGCTGCTCAGCGCCGAGGTCGGTGTCAGCCCGCCCAAGGGTGACCGGTTGACCGATTGGCTGCGGCGCCCGCTCACCGAGGCGCAACGTGACTACGCGGCAGCGGACGTCGCCTATCTGATCGAGGTGCAGGATCGGCTGCTCGCCCGGCTCGAGGCATTGGGACGCGTGCAGTGGGTCTCAGACGCCTGCGAGGAGTTGCGGGCCAAGCCGACCAGCGGCCTCAACCCCGAGCAGGCATGGACCCGATTGAAGGATGTCCGAGGTCTGCGGCCTCGTCCGCGCGCGGTTGCCCAGGCGATCGCGGCGTGGCGCGAGCGCACCGCGATGGAGCGCAACATCCCGGTCCGCCAGGTGCTCCCGGATCTTGCGATCCTCGGAATCTCCCAGCGGCAGCCGAGCAACGAGAAAGAGCTGTCCCAGGCGCGCGGCGTCGACGAGCGCTTCAGCCGCGGCAAGGTGGCCGCCCAGATCCTCGCCGCCGTTGCGGAGGGCAAGCAAGCAGAGCCCCCGACGGTCGGTGCGAGCAACGACGATCTCGAACGAGATCTTCGGCCGGCAATTGCGCTGATCTCGGCGTGGGTCAGCCAGGTTGCCAAGTCCGAGAAGATCGACACCTCGATTCTTGCGACGCGAGCCGATCTCGTTGCGCTGTTGTCAGCGGATCCGGCTGCCCGGCTGGCACGTGGTTGGCGCTCGGAATTGCTCGGTGAGGGGATCAACCATCTGCTCTCGGGCACGGCGGCTTTGACGTTCGAGCGGGGGAGTGGTCTCCGCTTGGTCGAGCTGCCGAACGCCTGAACGGGCCAGGTGATGCTGCGCTGCGAGCGCGGATGAGGGCGTTCAACCGGTCGCAGACCGAATCGTGCCGCGCACTTTTCGCCACAACGAATCGAACACGGCGATCGGTTCGGCCGCGCGGCTGCCGAAGGAGTGGATGCTCCTGCGCTCTCCGACCGCCTGGTTGAACACGACGCGTTGGGGCACGGCCGGCGACCAGATCGCTTCACGGCCGACGATGCGAGCCAACTCGTCGATGCGTCGTTCGGCTTCCCGGGAGACCGCCGGCACCCGATTCAGAACGACGCCTGCGAGCTCGAGATCAGGATTGGTCGCGTCCCACACGTCGTCGATCAGGTCGGCGACGCCTCCGATGCCGCGCAGCCCCAGGGCGGATGGCTCGACGACCACGATCGCGTGACGCGACGCCGTCAGTGCGCTGCGGGTCAGGTTGCCCAACGACGGAGGACAATCGATCAGAACGGCCTCGTAATCGCTCTCGACCGCTGTGAGTGCTCGTCGCAACCGCTTCGAGCGGCCAGATTCGAGTTCCTGCACGGCTGAGGTGCTGGGCAGCACGTCGATGTAGTCCGACCAGGACGAGCGTTGAACGATCCTGCTCAGAGGTGCGTTCTTGGTCGACAGCACGTCGGCGACCGAGCCCTCGAGCCCGGCGGGGTCGATTCCCAACACCCAGGTCGTCGCCGCCTGGGGGTCGAGGTCGACCACGAGTACCCGACGATTGGCGTCGGCAGCTGCGGAGGCGAGCCCCAACGTCACGGTGGTCTTGCCGACCCCGCCCTTCTGGTTGAGAATCGCCAGCGTGCGCAGCATGGACACCATCGTGCCATGCCGCGACGAATTCGAAACAGCCCTCTCCTCCGCCACAACCACCGCGGAGCAGGAACGAGCAGGTAGGCTGCCCTTCAATGTCAACTTTCTAGTCTGTGGGAGCCCTGTCGTGAAGAAGGGTCGTCATCGTCGCTTCGAAGAAGCGCGAAAGCTGAAGCAATCCGGTCCGGGGGCGTTCGACCTCGGTTTCGGCGACCGTTCGCGCTCCGATGCGAACGACGATGACGAGTACGCCGCGCTCGCGGAAAAGTACGGCGTCACGTTCGAAGACGACGACGACGACCTCGACGACTGATCAGCGGCTCGAGGGCAGCCCGCCGCTCGAATCACCTGCGACGGATCGTCGGGTGCGCGAGCGGCACCCACTGGGGTCGTTCCAGTTGCTCGACCATGAGGTCGTAGATCTCCTGGCCGACCAGTTCGACGATCTCGTCTCGCGACGACATGTACACGGCCGCATTGCCGCTGAACGCCTCCGGTGCTTCCGTGCACCACCAGTGGAAATCTCCGCCGCCATCGCCCCAGTCCCGCCGCTTCCACTCGCGCAGTCGCGAGGTCACGTGACCGTTCTCGTCGGTGGAGTGTTCGAGCCGTAATGGCACCTGCCAGCACACGTTCGGCTTCCAGTCGAGCGGACGTTCGCCCGCGTCGACGGCGGCGATGTGCAGAGCGCAGCCCGCGCCACCCTCGAAACCGGGTCGGTTCAGGAAGATGCAGGCATCATCGGCGAGTCGCGTGACCGTGACCGTTTGGCCGTCATCGTTGGGCTCCGGTCGCAGGAATCCGCCCTTGACCGCCCTTGCGTGGAACTGCATGTGCTCGGGCTTGACCCGCACGAACGCGCGAACGACGGTTTGTACGTCGTCGTCATCGACGAAATGGGCTCCGTAGCTACAACATCCCTGGGCCATGTCCTCGGCCGGAGCATCCAGAACTCCCTGACAGCCTTCGCCGTAGATGCACCGATGGTTCGAACGCAGGTAGGTGGCGTCGAAGATCCAGGTACGCAGTTCGGTCGGATCCTCGAACGAGATCCATTCGTGCACGTCTGCGGCATTCGAGGCTTCGGCCTGGTTCTTGGACTTCACGCCGTCGCAGGGTAGCGCTCGTCGGTGGCGACGTATTGCGCGCCGCTCCGATCGTCGCGGCATGCCCGCGGCTGCGTAACTGCGGATGCCGGAAGTGGGGGCCATCGGTAGGCTGTCTCGCCTATGACGCATGGGATCACGAGCGGCATCACGGCCGACGGCCTCCGACAGTCCTTCCTCGACTATTTCGCGGCCAAGGACCACACCGTCGTGCCGTCGGCAAGCCTGATCCCGCATGATCCGTCGATCATGTTCACCGTCGCGGGGATGGTGCCGTTCAAGAGTTACTTCGTCGGCGACGAGGTGCCCCCATACGCGCGGGCGGTGAGCTCGCAGAAGTGTGCTCGCGCAGGCGGCAAACACAATGATCTCGACGACGTCGGCCGCACCAAGCGCCACCTCGTGTTCTTCGAGATGATGGGCAACTTCAGCTTCGGTGACTACTTCAAAGAGCAGATCATCCCGTGGAGTTGGGATCTGGTCACCGGTGACACCTCCGGAGGGGGCTGGGGTTTCGACGGCGATCGCCTGTGGATCACCGTGCACGAGAGCGACGACGAGGCCGAGGCGATCTGGCACGAGCAGGTCGGGGTGCCGCTCGATCGCATCCAGCGCCTCGGTGACAAGGACAACTTCTGGCAGATGGGTGACACCGGTCCGTGTGGGCCGTGTTCGGAGATCCATATCGACCGGGGGCCGAAGTTCGGCCCCGACGGTGGACCGCTCGGCGATCCCGCAGGCGATCGGTTCATGGAGTTCTGGAACCTCGTCTTCATGCAGTACAACCAGGCCCCCGATGGCTCGCGCACGCCGCTGCCGAAGCCGTCGGTCGACACCGGGGCCGGTCTCGAGCGCATCCTTGCCCTGCGGCAAGGCGTCGACTCGGTGTGGGAGACGGATCTGCTGATGCCGCTCATCGACACCGCACAATCGGTGACGGGCAAGACGTACCGGGTCGGCAACTACGAGGATCGCGAGAGCTTCGCGATGCGGGTGCTCGCCGAGCATGCCCGATCGTCGACGATGCTCGTCAGCGATGGTGTGTTCCCGTCCAACGAGGGGCGGGGATATGTGCTGCGTCGCATCCTGCGACGGGCGGTCCGCTACGCGTTCTTGTTGGGCACCGAGCAGCTCGTGATGCCCCGCTTGGTCGACACCGCGATCGACGTGATGTCCAACGCCTATCCCGACGTCGTCAAGAACCGTGACTTCATCATGGGAGTCCTGACACGCGAGGAGGAACGCTTCCGCCACACGCTCAAGACAGGGCTCGGGATCCTCGACGACGAACTCGAATCGGGTGGCGCTCTCCAGGGGGCCACGGCGTTCCTCTTGCACGACACGTACGGATTCCCGCTCGAACTCACCCAGGAGATCGCCGGCGAGCGAGATATCGAGGTCGACCTTGCCGGCTTCCAGTCGGAGATGACCGCGCAACGTGAGCGGGCCAAAGCCGCTCGGAAGGGCTCGTCGGTCGACGACGGTCGGCTCGACGGGTACCGCGAGGTCGTCGAGCAGTTCGGTGTCACCGAGTTCCTCGGGTACACCGACGACGAGACACAGAGCCGCGTGCTGGCCGTGCTGCCCATCGGCACCGACGACGATGGCGTCGAGCAGGTCGAGATCTTCCTCGATCGCACCCCGTTCTACGCCGAGAGCGGCGGGCAGGTCGGCGATACCGGCACCATCACCACCGAGTCGGGCGTAGCCCAGGTCGTCGACACCACCCTCGCGCTGCCCAGCCTGCGCCGCCACACGGCGCGCATCACCGATGGGGTCGTCACGGCCGGACAGGCGGCGACAGCCCGAATCGACGTCGACAGGCGCAACGCGATCCGACGCAATCACACCGGCACCCACCTGCTGCACTGGGCGCTGCGACACGTGCTGGGCGACCACGTCAAGCAGGCGGGTTCACACGTCGGCCCCGACCGGCTGCGTTTCGACTTCTCGCACTACGAGTCCGTGACCGACGACGAGATTCGCCGGATCGAGCTGCTCGTGAACAGCGAGACACTTCGCAACGAACGGGCGCGCTCGTTCGAGACGACCAAGACCGAGGCCGAAGCGATGGGAGCGATCGCCTTCTTCGGCGACAAGTACGGCGACCTCGTGCGGGTGCTCGAGGCAGGCCCGTCCGTCGAACTCTGTGGCGGGACCCACGTACGCGCCACCGGTGACATCGGGATGCTCAAGGTCGTCAGCGAATCGTCCATCGGTTCGAACTTGCGCCGGATCGAAGCGGTGACTGGCGAATCGTCGGTCGAGCTGTTGCAGCGGGACGAGCGGGTGCTGGCCGAGATCAGTCAGCTCGTCGGCACCACGGGCGATGTCGTCGACGGCGTCCAGCGCAAGCTCGACGAGATCAAGTCGCTCCATGCCGAGTTGAAGCAGACGCGGGCGATGCTCGCGACGGGTCGGGCCTCCGAGCTCGCCGCTGCAGCCATAGACGGTGTCATCGTGCAACGCCTCGATGGTGTCGATCCCACCGATCTGCGCGATCTGGCGATCGCCGTGCGGCAACAACCAGGAATCCGACGGGTCGTGCTGATGGGCGAGACGCCTTCCGGCGGCGTGGCGCTGGCGGCAGCGGTACAACCCGACGAGGGCATTGCTGCCGCAGATCTCATCAAGTCGGCAGCACGCGCCGTGGGTGGTGGCGGTGGTGGCAAGGGTGACATCGCCACTGCGGGCGGCAAGAATCCGGCCGGCCTCGACGAGGCCATGCGGACTGCTGCGGAGGCAGCCAACGCGTGAGCGAGTTGCGGCGCCGCGGCGTACGCGCACTGGGGGTCGATCCAGGCTCGAAGAGGATCGGCCTGGCGGTCAGCGATCTGTCGGGCACGATCGCATCCCCGCTGATGGTGCTCCAGAGGAGCAAGTCTCGTCAGCACGACCTGCACGAACTCGCCCGGATCGCACGCGACGAAGAGGCCGAAGTGATCGTGATCGGCCTACCGCTCAATATGGACGGCACGCACGGCAAGGCAGCCAAGGCTGCCGTTGCGGAGGGTCGACGGCTGGCTACCTTGGTCGATGTGCCGATCGAGATGCACGACGAGCGTCTGACCACCGTGACAGCCGAACGCAGCATGCTCGACGCCGGGCTGAACGCGATCGAGCGCCGCAAGGTGGTCGACAAGGTCGCCGCAGCGATCATGCTGCAATCATGGCTCGATGCACGAGCGGCGCGGGCTGCTCGGGAGGCATGATCCCGTGAGCCTGCTCGACGAACCCGGCTTCGACCGTCGTCCCCCATCGGATTGGGCGATCGACGACTGGGACGAGGTCGGGGAAGTGCCCGCCGTCGAGCCCCTGCGGCAGCAGACCCGGATCATGAAATGGGTCGTCTGGATCGCGTTCGCGCTGGTCGCGATGTTGATCATCGTGGCCGGGTACGTCGGCTGGTGGTACCTCGGTCAGGTCAAACCAGACGGCGAAACGGGTGAGCAGGTGGCGTTCACCGTGCTCGAGACCGACACCATCGACTCCCTCGCTGCGCGGTTGGAGGCAGAAGGTCTGGTCGTCGACCAGTCGGTGTTCAAGTGGTACGTCGAACGCAAGGGTGGGCTCGAGATCACCCCTGGCTTCTACACGCTGCCTGTCAACGATCACGTCGGCAACGTGTTGTCCCGATTGCGAACGCCGCCCGCCCAGACCTACCAGCGGGTCACGTTCCCCGAAGGCTTCACGATCGATCAGATGGCCGACCGGCTCGCGGAGACCATGCCGCGACTCGACCGGGACGCGTTCGCGGCGGCCGCCAACTCGCCGTCGGTGCCCGCCCGGTTCAGAGGTCCCGGACAGGCATCTCTCGAAGGTTTGTTGTTCCCCGACACGTATCAGGTGTCGAACGCGGACAACGAAGCTCAGGTCGTCGAACGCATGGTGGGTCTCATGGAGCGTGTCGGCGACCAGGAGGAGATCGAGACCAAAGCTCAGGCACTGGGCCGCACGCCCTACGAGATTCTCGTCATTGCATCGATGATCGAGAAGGAGGCGAAGCTCGACGAGGATCGAGCGAAGATCGCTCGCGTCATCTACAACCGCTTGTACCTGGGGATGTTGCTGCAGATCGACGCGACGCTCTATTACGAGGGTGATCGTGACACACCGTTTTCGATCCTGCGTCAACAGGACACGCCCTACAACACCTATCTCTATCCAGGCCTGCCCCCCACACCGATCGCGAATCCGGGGCGGGCCTCGATTCGAGCCGCGTTGAACCCTGCAGTAAACCCGGCGTCAGGAGATCCCATCTGTCAGGTCCTGCCCGACCCGACGAAGGGATGCCTGTACCTGTACTACGTGCTCGCCAACGAGGACGGCGGGCACGCCTTCGCCGTCACTCCCGAGCAACACGAGGCCAACGTCGAGGCCGCCCGTGCGGCGGGACTGCTGTGAGAAACGGCATCACCGGAGCAACCCGGCTCGCAGCAGTGATCGGGTCGCCGGTGCGTCACTCGCTGTCACCGGCCCTGCACAACGCCGTGTTCGAGGCGACCGGGCTCGATTGGCGGTTCGTCGCGTTCGACGTCCCGGCGGGCAGGGCGGGGGAGGCGATCGCAGCGATGAAGGTGCTGGGCATCGGGGGCTACGCGGTCACGATGCCGCACAAGGCCGACGCGGCGCGAGCCGTCGACGAGATCGATCTCGCCGCACGGGCACTCGGCTCGGTCAATACGATCGTGCTCCGTGCCGACGGATCGACCTTCGGTGCCAGCACCGATGGCCAGGGGTTGATCGAATCCGTGTTGCACTCGGGCCACTCGCTGTCCGGTGCCCGCGTCGTGGTGCTGGGGGCCGGTGGCGCAGCACGCTCGATCATCGACGCGCTCGGTCGTGCCGGTGTCGCCGACATAGCAATCGTCAACCGCACGCGAGACGCCGCAGAGCGTGCGGTCGAGTTGTGCGCCGTCGCCAGGGTCGGAACGCCGGGCGATGTCGAAGGCGCATCGTTGCTGGTCAATGCGACGTCGGTCGGTATGGGCCACGACGACCTGCCGATCGAACCTGCGCTGCTCCGGCATGACCTCGTCGTCGCCGACATCGTGTACCACCCGCTCGACACGGCGCTGCTGCGGGCGGCGGCCGCCGCCGGCGCGACCACGATCGACGGGCTGGGCATGCTCGTACACCAAGCCGTGCTACAGCAGCAGCTGTGGACCGGTCAACGTCCCGATCCTGCCGTGATGCGCGCCGCCGCCGAGGCAGAACTGGCCGCTCGGTCGAGGTAGCGGCCGGGTAGCCTCGCTCGGATGCTCCGTTTCCTCACCGCCGGCGAATCGCACGGTCAGGCGCTGGTCGCTGTCGTCGAAGGTCTCCCGGCGGGTCTCGAGATCACGGTCGACGAGATCCAGACCGAGATGGCTCGCCGCCGGCTCGGCTACGGACGTGGGCCCCGCCAGAAGTTCGAGCAGGACGAGCTGACGCTGATCGGAGGCGTCCGGCACGGCCGCACGCTGGGGTCGCCGGTGGTGATCGAGATCAAGAACTCCGAATGGTTCCGCAGCGACAAATGGCACGAGGAGATGTCCCCGGCGCCTGGTGCCACGAAGGACCCGCTCACGCAGGTGCGGCCCGGTCACGCGGATCTGGCGGGGATGCAGAAATACGGGTTCACCGATGCTCGCGACGTGCTCGAGCGAGCCTCGGCGCGCGAGACGGCGGCGCGGGTCGCAGCTGGTGCGCTCGCCAAGAAGTTGCTCTCGTATCTCGGTGTCGAGATCATTTCGCACGTCATCCAGATGGGTACCGCCCGCGTGGCGGTCGATGCCGCCCGACCGACCCCGGCCGACCTCGGCGCCGTCGATTCGTCAGAGGTGCGGTGCTTCGATGCGACCGCCACCAGGTTGATGATCGACGAGATCAAGGCGGCAGCGAAAGAGGGTGACTCGCTCGGTGGCGTAGTGGAAGTGCTCGGCTTCGGTGTGCCGGTGGGACTGGGCTCATATGTGCACTGGGACCGCAAGCTCGATGCGATGCTGGCGCAGGCGTTGATGTCGATCCAGGCGGTCAAAGGCGTCGAGATCGGCGATGGTTTCGAGGTGGCCGGTCGGTTGGGTAGCCAGGCCCACGACGCGATCCGTTGGGATGCCGACAACCGCGCGTATACGCGTCTGAGCACGTTGGCCGGGGGTGTCGAGGGTGGTATGAGCAATGGTGAGTTGCTGGTGGCCCGTGCTGCCATGAAGCCGCTCGCCACGCTCAATCGGCCGACGCTCGAGACAGTCGACACCGCGACGAAAGAGTCGGGCGTGTCCTTCAAGGAACGTACCGATGTCACCGCGGTGCCCGCGATGGGTGTCGTCGCCGAGACCATGGTGGCGTTGGTCCTCGCGCAGGAAGCACAACGGAAGTTCGGCGGTGACTCGGTCGGCGAGTTCGTGCGAAATGCCGAGTCGTTTCGCTCGACTCTGTGAACGAGGCCGATCCCTCCCGTCGGTCTCTCGTTCGCCGAGTACCCAGCTCGAACGATCTGATCGGACGGCATCTGGTACTGGTCGGATTGATGGGGGCCGGCAAGACGACGGTCGGTCGGGTGTTGGCGAATCGACTGGGCCGCGAACTGATCGATTCGGATCATCGCATCGAGGCGTTGACAGGAAGGACGGTCAAACAGATCCTCGCGGACGATGGGGTGGACGAGTTGCGGCGGCACGAGGGCGAAGCACTGACGGATGCGCTCGCCGGTTCGGCGGCGGCGGTGATCGCGGCCGCCGGTGGCGTCGTGCTCGACGGGAGGCATCGAGATCGTCTCGTCAAGTCGGACGCGTACGTCGTCTGGCTCGATGCCGATCCCTCCTCGCTCGGCGACAGGACACTCAGCCGCGAGCATCGACCTTGGCTCGACGACGACCCGGCGGGCACACTGAAACGTATGCACGACGAGCGTGAGCCGCTGTACCGCGAGGTCGCTGACGCGATCGTGATGGTGTCCGGCTTGACGCCCGATGAGATCGCTGATCGGATCGTGGCATGAGTGAGGTCCGTCGCGTCCGGGTGCCCATCGACGGTCGGTCCTACGACGTGTTGGTCGGCTACGGAGCTGCTGAGTTGCTCGGCACGCTGCTCCCCGTCACCGCCAAGCGGGCGGCGATCGTCACGCAGGCGGACGTCCCGGTGCAGATCAGCGCGAACATCCCGCACGAGACGTTCCAGATCGGTATCGGCGAGCAGTACAAGTCGCTCGAAACGATCGGCGAGCTGTGTCGGAGCTTCGCTCGGATGGGATTGACCCGCAACGACGTCGTGATCGGCGTGGGCGGCGGCATGGTCACCGACGTCGCCGGCTTCGCTGCAGCGAGTTACCACCGGGGCGTTCCGGTGGTCCACGTCGCCACCACCTTGCTGGGTATGGTCGACGCCGCGATAGGTGGCAAGACCGGCGTCAACCTGCCCGAGGGCAAGAACCTGGTGGGTGCGTTCTGGCAGCCCTCCGGGGTGGTGTGCGATCTCGATGCGCTCGACACCCTGCCCGACCGGGAAATCCGATGCGGCTACGGAGAGATGGCGAAGTACCACTTCCTGACGGGCGACGATCTGTTGGCGTTGGACCTCACCGCACGGGTGGCGAGGTGCGTCCAGATCAAGGCCGAGATCGTCGCGTCGGACGAGCGCGAGAGCGGCCGCCGGGCGATTCTGAACTATGGGCACACCCTGGCGCACGCGATCGAGACGGCAACCGAACATCGGTACGCGCACGGAGAGGCGGTTGCGATCGGCCTGATCTTCGCTGCGCATCTTGCGAACGTGCTCGGTCGCATTCCGGTCGAACGTGTCGATCAGCATTTCGCAGTCGTGGGGGAGGAGTATGCGCTCGGCGTCGACCTGCCGGCAGGGGTCGATCCGAACCAGTTGCTCGATCTGATGCGTCGGGACAAGAAGGCGCTCGACGGGCTGACGTTCGTGCTCGATGGTCCTCACGGTGTCGAGAGCGTCACGGGCGTCGACGACGGTTCAGTGCTCGACGCCTTGTCACGCATGGCGTCGTGATGCACGTCGCGACGCTGCACACCGAGCGGCTCGTGCTTCGTCGCTGGCGGGAAACAGATCGAGCGGCGTTCCATGCCTTGAACGTCGATCCGCTGGTGATGGCCACGATCGGTCCGGTCATGGATCGAGCGGGCTCCGACAGCTTCATGGACCGTATCGAGCACCGATTCGACGAGCATGGCTACGGATTGTGGTGTGTCGAGTGCGATGGCGAGGCAATCGGGTTCACCGGCTTCATGGCGCCTTGGTTCAGGGAGGGGGTCGAGATCGGATGGCGTATCCGCGCCGATCACTGGGGCCGCGGATACGCGACCGAAGCTGCGGTCGAATGTCTGCGCCACGGTTTCGACGACCTGGGCTTCACCGAGGTGATCTCGTTCACCGCTGAGACCAATGCTCGGTCCCGTCGCGTCATGGAGAAGCTCGGACTCGAATACGACCCATCTGAGGATTTCGACCATCCCAGCGTCCCCCTCGGTAGCCCGCTCCGCCGGCACGTGCTGTATCGGATCACCCGCTCGCGGTACCGTGAGCAATCGTGACGACGCTGGTACTACTGCTGCATGGCCCGAATCTCAACCTGCTCGGTGATCGTGAACCTGAGATATACGGCACCGACACGCTCGACGACTATGTCTCGTACACAACCGTCGCTGCCGAACAGCACGGGCTCACGCTCGAGGCGCACCAATCGAATCACGAGGGGGACCTGATCGAGCACATCCACCGCGCTCGAGGGCGATGTGCTGCGATCATCATCAATCCCGGCGCGTTCACGCACTACGCGTGGGCGATCCACGACGCGCTTGCCGCGTTCGATGGTCCCGTCGTCGAGGTCCACATCTCCAATCCCAACGCCCGCGAACCGTGGCGGCACACCAGCGTCGTCGCTCCGGTGTCGACGGGCTCGATCATGGGATTCGGAAAGCAGGGCTACGACCTGGCGGTTCGAGCGATAGCGGCGAGACTGGGATGATTCTCTCGGGTTCCTCGCCGGTCGCCCGCCGACCGGAGATCGAGTACGCCGGACGCGCCGGCCGGCTGCGATCCCGTCTCGGTGACCATCGTGTCGAGGCGCTCGCCGTCACCGGCATGACGAATGTGCGCTGGCTCACGGGTTTCACCGGATCGAACGCATCGGTCGCGTTGTTGCCGGATCGTCTGGTGCTGGTGACCGACGGCCGCTATCGCGATCGTGCGACCGACGAGTTGGCGGCTGCGGGGGTCGAGGCCGAGATCGTCGTGGGCTTCACCCACGACGCCCAGCACGAGGCCTTCGTTGGCGCATTCGCGGGGATCGCTGCGGTCGGTGCCGATGCCCGCTCGCTCACGCATGCCAGATGGCAGGCTCTGGCGGTCGAACTTCCGATCGTCGCCGCCGATGGGCTCATCGAAGACGAGCGCCGCACGAAGGATGCCGGTGAGATCGCCCGCATCTCCGAGGCGTGCCGATGCGCCGACGCGGCGCTGGCCGAGGTCGCCCCGATGCTCTTCGAGGGTCCGACCGAAGCGGACGTGCGCATGGAACTCGAATACCGAATGCGGCGGCATGGTGCCGACGGGCCGAGTTACGACACCATTGTCGCGAGTGGACCGGATCACGCCGCCCGCCCGCACCACGAGGCGAGCACACGACAGATCACCGAGGGGGACACGGTGGTGATCGATGTCGGTGCCCTCGTCGAGGGCTACCACTCCGACATGACCCGCAGCTATGTCGTCGGTGATCCGAGTCCCGAGCAGTGGGATGTGTACCAGTTGCTGCTCGCAGTCCAGATCGCCGGAATACAGGCTGTCAGGTCGGGTGCCGCCGCACGTGATGTCGACGCGGTGTGTCGGTCGATGTCGGTCGATGCCGGGTACAGCGACTGGTTCCTGCACTCGACGGGCCACGGCGTCGGGCTGCAGATCCACGAGGACCCGTTCGAATCTCCGGCCTCGACGGCAGATCTCCGGGCCGGTGACGTCGTGACTGTCGAACCTGGCCTCTATCGTGTCGGTTTCGGCGGCTTGCGCATCGAGGACCTCGTCGAGGTCACCGAGACGGGCTGTCGAATCCTCACCGCATCGCCGAAAGACACCCCATGCCCACCATCACCACCAACGATCTGAAGACCGGCATCACGCTCGAACTCGACAATGGCCTGTTTCAGGTCGTCGAATTCCAGCACGTGAAGCCAGGCAAGGGCGGCGCCTTCGTGCGTACGAAGCTGCGCAACGTCAAGTCCGGCAACGTCTTCGACCGCACCTTCAACGCCGGGATCAAGATCGAGCAGGCGATCATCAATCGTGAGGACATGAACTTTCTCTATCGCGATGGCGATGACTACGTCTTCATGAACAACGACACCTACGAACAGATGCACGTCGCCCCCGTGGCACTCGGTGATGCCACCGACTACATGATCGAAGGCATGACGGCTCAGGTGGCGTTCTTCAATGGCGAGATCATCGGCGTCGAGATCGCGGCGTCTGTCGAGCTGACGATCGCCGAAACCGAGCCTGGCGTGCAAGGGGACCGGGTATCCGGCGCCCGCAAGCCGGCAACGCTCGAAACCGGCAAGGTCGTCCAGGTGCCATTGTTCATCGAGACCGGAGAGAAGATCCGTGTCGACACTCGCTCCGGCGAGTACATGACGCGCGTCTGAGCATCATGCATCGTCCCGACGAGCGTTCCGACGCTCGTGAACGCGCCCTGTACCTGTTGTACGAAGCTCATTCGAAGGGCATCGAGCCGGCCGACACGATCGAACTCCAGGTGGTCGAACCCGATCAGCTCACCCGCCAACTCGTGTTGGGGGTCGGCCGCAGTCGGGCCGTTCTCGACGACCACATCGCGGCGAAGGCGAAGGGTTGGACCCTGTCGCGGATGCCGGTGCTCGACCTCAATGTGATGCGACTGGGGGTGTTCGAGTTGCTCGAACGCCCCGAGGTGCCTACGGCGGTGGTCTTGAACGAGGCGGTCGAGTTGGCCAAACGGTTCTCGACCGATGATTCCGGGCGTTTCGTGAACGGAGTCTTGGCGTCGGTGGCCGCAGAGGTCCGTCCTCCGAACTGAGGCCTCGCCGGGCCTTGCCGTTGGCCGAACCGTCGCCTCGTAGGCCGCTCATGCCGAACCCGACACGCGGGGCGCCGATAGTGTCGGTCGCTGTGTGTGGCGACGGCGCAAGACCTGGGGCGTGAGCGTGGAATCTCGCGGCGAGCAGGCGCCCTCTGCGACATCTCCGATCGAGACCGACCCGGCAGACGGTGACCACGATCGATCGTGTGAGGATCCGGCCGAGTCTTCTCCGACGAGCGCGACGCGTGCGGTGGTCGGCCGCCTCACGACCATCCATCCCGCTGCCTGGCTGACATTCCTGGGTGCAGTGGGCTTCACCATCGTGTTCGGACGGTTGGGCGTCCAGCACCACCGCAACTTCGGTACCTGGGCGTTCGACATGGGTATCTACGACCAGAGCTTCTGGTTGGTGTCCCGTGGCAAGTCGTTCGTCACCGTTCGTGGCCTCGACTTCTGGGGGCACCACACGAATCTGATCGCGATCGCCTTCGTGCCGTTCTACTGGTTGGGGGCCGGGCCCTCGTTCTTGTACGTCGTGCAAGCGGGAGCGTTGGGAGCAGGGGCGGTTCCCACGTACCTGCTGGCCCGTGATCGGATGCGCAGCCCGTGGGTCGGATTCGTGTTCGCCGTCGTGTACCTGATGTATGCGCCGATCCAATGGATCTCTTGGGCGAACTTCCATCCCGAGGCATTGGTGGTCACCCCGTTCCTGTTCGCCTGGTGGTTCGGTACACAGCGGCGGTGGCGGCCGTTCTTCATCGCTGTCGTGATCGCCCTGTCGACTCGCGAAGACACCGCCCTTGCGGTGTTCATGATGGGCTTGGTGCTGTGGTGGATGCTGCGTCGCGACGACGCAGCGGATCGCCGCGACCGGCGCATGGCGTTGGTGGCATCCGGGCTCGGAGTCGTGTGGTACGCGGTGTGTACCCGGTTGTTGATCCCGGCC
Source organism: Acidimicrobiaceae bacterium (assembly GCA_024641005.1). Classification (GTDB taxonomy): domain Bacteria; phylum Actinomycetota; class Acidimicrobiia; order Acidimicrobiales; family Ilumatobacteraceae; genus Ilumatobacter. Next base: position 19,796 of record JAHEDX010000026.1, on the reverse strand, counting down.
TTCAACCAGGGGCAGCAGCCGTTCTACATCGAGTACTTCTACGGCGATTACGGCGGGAGCACGTTCGAGATCGCTCGCACGATGATCCGGCGGCCAGACCGCGTGATCTCCGACGCCACGCAACCGGATCGTTTGCGTTTCTACCGTGATCTCCTGCTGCCGTGGGGTGGGATACCGCTCGCGGGGCTGGCCCAACTCACGATGGCGCTCCCACAGATGCTCGCGAGCGTGATCGGCTCGAGCCCCTACGCCCGCACGATTCGCTATCAGTACACGGCCGTGATGATCGCCCCGATCGTGATCGCCTCGATCGAGGGCACAGCGTTGCTGTGGCGACACCGTTTCGTCCGACGATTCCTCCTGCCGTGGTTGCTGGTGTGCGCGTACGTGAGCAATGTCGCCTGGTCTCCGTCTCCGATCAGCGCCAACACCGGGGTGTGGGCGAAACCGACGGAGCGTCACGCGGCGTTGCGGGCGGCGATCGACCTCGTTCCCGCGGGAGCGTCCGTTTCGGCGACCTACTCGATCGGGCCACACCTGTCACACCGCGAGCAGATCTATGACTGGCCGAACCCGTGGGTGCCGTCGTATTGGGGCAACGACGACACCTATCGGCTACCCGATCCGAGCGAGATCGACTACATCGTGATCGACCGGAATCATGTCGGCCCTGAGCAGCAGCAGCTCGTCGCCGATCTGATCGGCCCGGACGGTGAGTTCGAGGTGCTCTTCGACCAGGAAGACGTCATCGTGGGTCGTCGTCGGTCGGTCGAGGCGCCTTGACCGTCACATCCGATCGCGGTGCCGAATCGGCGCAGGGCCGGCTGGGAACCACCGGTGGTCGTCGATCGACTTTGCGTCGCGCGAGTCCCGGGCGCGGCGCGGGTTCTCGGCTGCCGGCCCAGGCCCGCGCTGGCGGTCGTTGGCGTGCGGCTCGGCACTCGGCCTCGTGGGCCAGGTGAAGTTCGATCCGGTCACAGCGGGCGACGAGCGATCGCGATCAGGTTCTTGCCGCGCGGCGGCCGCGGCAGGATGTGCTCGAACGCCCGGCTCAACGGCACCACGACTCGGTCGTAGCCGAACGACGAGGCTCGGTCGAGCCGCGACACGTTCAGCACTCGGTACATGAGCCAGTAGGGAGCGACACCGAACAGGTCGAAGTACCGGACGTCGACGTCGACCAGACCTGCCTGCTCGAGCATGAGTTCGAGCCGAGTGGCGTCGTATCGACGGTAGTGCCCCGACTTGTAATCGAGGCTGCCGTACAGGGACGGCATCGCCGGCACGAAGATGCACAACCGCCCACCCGGACGCAGCAGGTGCACCGCCGTACGGATCTCGTCGTCATCGTGCTCGATGTGCTCGAGGACATTGACGTAGAGGACGCTGTCGAACGTAGGGCGGTCGGCCCGGGCGGCCAAGTCGTTGGAGGTGATCTGGCTGACCGACAGATTGGCCATGTCACGGCTGCGGTCGGCGAGCGTGTCGAACACGTTCGCTGCGGGCTCGATCGCCGACACGGCGGAGGATGGGCGGCGAGTCGCGACCTTCACGGCGATCGCGCCGAGCCCCGCTCCCACTTCGAGGATCCTGTTGCCGAGCAGCGGTTCGAACGTGTCGACGATCCAGTCGGTGAAGTGGTGGGCCTCGCTCAGTTCGGTGAGTTCGTCGAGCGCTCCGAACTCCGAGCCGGCGTCGGGAGCCTGCCCACGCAACCGGCCCGATCTGGCGGCCCAGGTCGACTGGTCGACAGCGACCTCCGCCCTGATCGAACGGATCCGGCCGCGAATCCGGTGCACGTCGGTGAAGAACTGCGTGAGATCAGCGAGCCGCAGCCGTGGCACGGCGGTGAAACGAGGGCGGAAGATGATCGGCACCTCGTCGACCGAGAATCCATAGGCCTGGGTCGCTGCGACGAACTCGCAGTAGTAGCCGTAGTCGCCCTGGCTGGCCGGCCCGGCGGCGACGAGATCGGCGGTGTCCGGCCGGATCACGCGGAACGAGGTGGTGATGTCCCGAACCCGCCGCAGCCCGGTCGCCCGGGCGACGAGCAGGCTGGCGACGCGGCTGAGCATGCTGCGGGGCAGTGAGGTGCCAGGGGCGGACCCGCCGCGCACCCACCGCGAGCCGATCGTGAGTCCACTTCCCTTGGCGCGAAACGAGCGGATCAGGTCGGGGAGTTGGCGAGCATCGTGATGGCCGGACGGATCGAGCGTGACGAGGAAGTCGGGGGCTCCGTGTTTGAGCGCGTGAGCGAACGCGTCCCGCTGCGTCGACCAGGCGCTCGCACCAGTCGATGTGGCGAGATCGAAGGGCAGGCCGAGCTCGTGCGCCGTGCGGCCGGCGATTTCGACGGTCTTGCGGCTGCGGCCGCCATCGACGACGAGGACGTCGAGCACGATGCCATCGACGCACAGCTCCGCTTGGGCGACGGCCAGCTCCCCCAGCACGGCGGAGATCGAGGCCGAGTGGTCGTCGGCCACCAAGATGACGGTCCCTCGCATAGGGCCCTCAGCCTAGGACCGGGGGAATCTCAGCGGGGACCGCGAACGAGCCGGCCCGGCAGCTCGCCGGTGAACTCGTCATCGGTGACGGTTTCGACGCCGGCGACGAAAGTGTGCCGATACCCGCTCGCCTTCTGGACCAGCCGGGGAGCACCACCGGGCAGATCCCAAGCCATGCGCGGCTTGCCGAACGTGAGCGACTGGTAGTCGATCACGTTGATGTCTGCTCGCATGCCGGCAGCGAGCCATCCCCGGTCACCGAGCCCGTACAGCTCGGCCGTCTGCCTGGTCTGCCGGTGGATGACGAACTCGAGTGGCAGCTTCGGTCCGCGCGTGCGGTCCCTGGTCCAATGGGTCAGCATGAACGTCGGGGTTCCTCCGTCACAGATCACGCGGACGTGGGCGCCCGCATCGGCAAGACCCATCCGTGTCGACGGGTTCAGGTGGGCCTCGTACACGAAGGACAGATCGCCATAGCTGTAGTTGAAGAACGGCGAGTACACCATGCCGTTTCCATCGGCGGTCAGCAGGTGATCGATGACGAGTTGCATGACGGGCGTTCCTGTGCGTTCGGCAACTGCGGCCAGCGAGTCGGAGGGTTCGGGCTCGTAGTCGATGTCACCGTCGGCGACGGCCCAGGTCTTCCACATCGCGCCGAGCACCGCCTTGGCGAACACTCCGCCGTCGTCCGGGGTCTCGCGGATGAGCCGATCCCTGATCGGGCCCGATCGCAGCGCCGCACAGCGCTCGGCGAGCGGCAGTGTGGCGATCTCCTGATAGGCCGGGTGGAACATCAAGGGGTGATAGCTGCCCTCGAGACACATCAGCAGGCCGACGGTGCGTCCGTGTACCTGGGCGACGATCGGGATGCCGTCTGCTCGGGCTTCGTCGAGTTTGGTGATCACCTCGCGCCACAGATCGGGGGCTTGATCGGTCTGGCTGAAGTTGACGCTGACGGTTCGTCCCGTCGTTCGCGCGAGTTCGCGCATCCACGTCCATTCCTGCCCGGGCAGGATGACGTGCTCGGGAGCGAACTGGAACACGCCGTGACCGACAGCAGACATGGCTTGTGCAATGCCCATCAGTTCGTGCGCATCGACCATCGTGCCGGGCACCAGGTCGCCGGACTTGGACCGGTGCAACGGCGTCCGTGACGTCGAGAAACCGAGCGCTCCGGCAGCCAGCCCTTCGGCGACGAGTTCGGACATGGCGGCGATGTCGTCAGGCGTTGCAGGCTCGTTCGCTGCACCCCGCTCACCCATGACATAGCCCCGAACGGCACCGTGTGGCACCTGGGTGCCGAGGTCGAGCGCGAAGTGCCGCCGGTCGAGAGCGTCGAGGTACTCGGGAAAGGTTTCCCACTCCCACTGAATGCCCTCGGTCAGGGCAGCCCCGGGAATATCTTCGACCCCCTCCATCATCTCGATCAGCCATTCGTGCCGGTCGGGAGCGGCGGGAGCGAAACCGACGCCACAGTTGCCGACGATTGCGGTGGTCACGCCGTGCCACGAACTCGGTGTGAGAAACGGATCCCAGGTTGCCTGAGCGTCGTAGTGGGTGTGCACGTCGACAAAGCCGGGTGTGACGAGCAGGCCGGACGCGTCGATCTCCCGCCTTCCCGGTCCGACACTGCTGCCGACCGCAGCGATGATCGCGCCGTCGACAGCCACGTCGGCCACCTTGGCGGGCATCCCCGAGCCGTCGACCACCGTTCCACCCTTGATCACCAGATCGTGCATGGCGCAGACCGTAGTCGGGGATCACCGGTGGCCCGGCCTCTGTAGTTGACTCGGCGGGCCGACGTGGGACGATGGAGGCAAGGATCCGACCGGACGGGAAACCATGACTGCTGCGACCCCCGAGAACTCCGACGACGATGAGTCGGACGACCGCTCGGCAACTGGCGAGGCCCCGGTCGGGTCTCGGGGTCGGCACCCGTGGCTTGTTGGTGCCGCAATCGCAATGATCGCCGTCGCTGGGCTGCTCGTCGGGTCCGGGTCGTCGCCCCGCGAGGTCATCAGCTGGGCGCGAGGTCTCGTTTCCGGGGATCCGGCGCCGGATGTCGCACGCGCCCAGATGGTTGCCAGCGATTCGACAGCGAGCGAACTCGTCGAAGTGTGGGCTGGTCCTGCCACGTCGGGTTCCGAGCAGTGCAGCTTCGTTCGGGCGCGATGGGACGGGGGACAGATCCACACGGCCGATCGATGCTCGAACGATTTGGTGCCCTGGTCGGATCCCGACTTCGCCGTGGTCAGGTCGGCGGACTACTTCGTCTCGGTCGTCGAAACCCCGATCGGTGACCCCCAAACAGGTTTCGACGCCGTGGCATTGTCGGGCCTCGTTCATCCGGCGATCACGGCTATCACCGCTCACTTCGGCGACGGAACCGAGTACAGCTTCGTCCCCTCGAGTCTCGCGGGATGGTTCGCCGTCATCCTGCCGCCGGCCGTTGTCGACATGGATCCCACCGACGGGCGCCTCGTCAACGTGCTGGTCGCGTTGGAGTTGTTCGACGCGGACGGCGCTGTGCTCACTACGGTCGACGTGCCGTCCTGGCAGGCTGCCGAACGGTTGCCGTGAACCGGCCGACGACATGATGGCGACGTGACTCCCCGCAGTCGCTCGTCATCCGTCACGGGCAGACCGAGTGGTCTCGTGGCGGCCGACACACCGGGCGCACCGACATTCCGCTCGACGGTCAGGGGGCACGAGCAAGCGCGCAGCGCCGCTCGCACCCTCGCGGGATGGGACCTGACGTAGGCATGCACCGGCCCTCTGTGTCGCGCTCGCGACACTGCCGAGCCGGCGGTGAGCCTGCTGGGCTCGCATCGCGAAGACCGCGTCATTCGCGCGCGCGACCATCGAGTCGGCACGGTGCTGGATCCGCCGCTGCGAACGCGAGATCACCGGCCGGACGATTCGTTCAATGTTCGCGTCGGTTGACGCGAGGGACCGGGAGGTGCGCTAGGTTGCACGCCTGACCGTGAAGCGAGTTCTGTGAGGCTCGCACGGCAGGAGAACAACGTGACCGACAGCAAACAGGTCCTCGGGCCTGACGACGTGCGCCGAGCCGTGACCCGAATGGCTCACGAGATCATCGAGCGCAACCACGGCCTCGACCGTGTCGCTCTGATCGGCCTCCAACGCGGTGGCGTCTGGTTGGCGGTGGCGCTCGCCGCCGAGATCGCCCGGATCGACCACGACATTCCGGTCGGTTCGATCGATGCTTCGCTGTACCGGGACGACATCGGTCTACGTCCCGTGTCACCGGGCAGCGTGAGCGATGTCAGCTTCGAGATCGATGGCGCGATCGTCGTACTGGTGGACGACGTGCTGTACACCGGGCGCACCGTCAAGGCGGCGCTCGACGCGATCACCGACTACGGACGCCCGAGTGCCGTTCAGCTCGCAGTGCTGGTCGATCGCGGTCACCGCGAGTTGCCGATCCGCCCCGATTACGTCGGCAAGAACCTCCCCACGTCCACAGCGGAACAGGTGGTCGCGACAGTCGAGGGGGTCACGATCTCATGAAGCACTTCCGGTCGGTCGACGAGGCCGGCCCCGATGCGATACGCCGATTGCTCGACCTGGCCGATCACATGGCCGAGGTCAACCGTCGACCGAACCCGAAGGTGCCGGCGCTCAGAGGCAAGACGGTGTGCAACGTCTTCTTCGAGGATTCGACGCGCACTCGATTGAGCTTCGAAACGGCCGCCAAACGGTTGTCCGCGGACATCATGAATTTCGCCGTCTCGTCGTCGAGCGTCAACAAGGGTGAGAGCCTGCGCGACACCATCGAGACGATCGCGGCGATGGGCGTGGACGCCTTCGTGATCCGGCACAAGTCGAGCGGTGTGCCATGGCAGGTGAGCGACTGGACGCGAGCCAGCGTCATCAATGCAGGTGATGGCTGGCATGCACATCCCACGCAGGCCCTGCTCGACTGTTACACCATCCGTACGGCGCTGAACCGAACCAACTCGTTCGACGGTCTCAAGATCGCCATCGTCGGCGACATCAAGCACAGCCGGGTCGCTCGCAGCGATATCTCGGCATTCACGATGCTCGGTGCCGATGTCACCCTGGTCGCCCCTCGCACCTTGCTGCCTCCCGAGACCACGGTGCCGGTCGAGACGAACCTCGACGACATCATCGAAGATCTCGACGTCATCTATCTGTTGCGCATGCAGCAGGAACGAATGACCGAGTCGTTGGTGCCGAGCCTGCGTGAATACACCACACGGTTCGGTCTCACGCCCGAACGGGCCAGGCGCCTGCCGGAACACGCCTTGATCATGCATCCGGGGCCGATGAACCGTGGTGTCGAGATGGCGGTCGACCCGTCCGAGCTGCCGGGATCGGTCATCACACAGCAGGTCACGAATGGCATCGCGGTTCGAATGGCCGTGTTGTTCGACCTGCTCGGAAGTGGCAGCAACCTGGAGGAGAACGAGTGAGCGGCATGCTGATCACGGGTGGCACCGTGCTGGACCAGTCGGGCGAACGACGCGCCGACGTACGCGTCGCCGACGGAACGATCGTCGAGGTGGGCAACGGCCTCGAGGCGTCGGCCGGCGAGCAGACGCTCGACGCGACCGGGCGCGTCGTGAGCCCCGGCTTCGTCGACCTGCACACGCACCTTCGTGAGCCGGGGCGGGAAGAGTCCGAGACGATCGAGACGGGTTCACGGGCTGCGGCCAAGGGCGGCTACACCTGCGTCGTCGCGATGCCCAACACCGACCCGACCCAGGATTCGGTGAGCGTGGTCGAGTTCGTTCGAGCGCAGGGTGAAGCGGCCGGGCTGTGCGACGTTCGCCCATCGGGTTCGATCACGATCGGCCGCCTGGGTCAGCAATTGTCACCTCTGGCCGAACTCGCCGACGCAGGTGTTCATCTGTTCACCGACGACGGGGACGGCGTCCAGGATCCGCTGCTGATGCGCCGTGCACTCGAGTACGCGGCCGACCTCGGGATCGTGCTGGCCCAGCACTGCGAGGTGAAGCGTCTTACGGAGGGTGCCGTCATGCACGAGGGCCATTGCTGTTCCCGGCTCGGATTGCCCGGGTGGCCTTCGGTCGCCGAGGAACTGATGGTATTCCGCGATATCGAGTTGGTCCGCCTGACCGGAGCGCCGGTCCACATCCTGCATCTTTCGACGGCGCGCAGCGTCGATTTGGTGCGGGCGGCGAAGGCCGACGGCCTGCCTGTGACAGCAGAGGCGACGCCGCATCACATCAGCCTCACCGACGAACGACTCGAGGGATACAGCTCGCTGTACAAGGTGAATCCGCCCTTGCGCACGATGGCCGACGTCGAGTCCGTGCGCGCCGGCCTGGCAGATGGCACGATCGACGCGATCGCGACCGACCACGCCCCGCACGCCCCCGAAACCAAGGAGCGGCCGCTCGATCAGGCGCCGCCCGGCATGCTCGGGCTCGAAACGGCGTTGGGTGTCAGCCTCGCAAGCCTCGACATGCCGCTCGTCGATGTCATCGCGGCGATGTCGTGGAAGCCGGCCGCGATCGCAGGCGTCGCCGATCAGCACGGGAGGCCTGTCTTGCCGGGAGAGCCTGCCAATCTCACGGTGTTCGATCCGGGCGCCGAGTGGCAGGTCGTTCCAGCACAACTGGCGAGCAAGAGCCGTAACACGCCCTTCGGCGGCATGGCTTTGCGAGGCAAGGTGTGGCACACCGTCTTGCGTGGCACAGCCACCGTGGTCGATGGGCAACCCTCACGATGACCCTGCCGCGATCCGAGTCGGGTGTGCCGTTCACGGCTTCACGGAATAATAATGCCAATATCGGTATAAAGATGCAAGGATGGATGACGTGACGATTCGAGAAGGTCAGCTGGTGCTGGCAGATGGCAGCGTCTTCGAGGGCGAGCTGATCGGCGCTGAGGCCCCCGGTGGTATCGCGACGGGGGAAGTGGTGTTCAACACGGCGTTGTCGGGCTACCAGGAGATCATCACCGATCCCAGTTATGCCGGCCAGATCATCGCCTTCACCTACCCGCACATCGGCAACTATGGGGTCAACGCCGACGACTACGAGTCGCGGGGGGCGTTCTGTCGCGGCGTGATCGTTCGCGATCTGGCTCGCCGGCAGAGCAACCATCGTGCCGAGAGCCACCTGCAGGTGCTGCTCGAGCGCCATGCGATCCCGGCGATCGCCGGAATCGACACCCGACGCCTCACCCGCATCATTCGCGATACCGGCGCCATGCCCGGTGCGTTCGGCGACGGCGCCGAGTCCGAGTTGAGAGCGGCTGCCCTGGCCGAACCCGGAACGGGCGACGTCGATCTCGTTGCTCAGGTGACGGCAGCGGAGCCGTACAGCGTCGGAGAGGGCGATCGCTTGATCGTCGCCTACGACTTCGGCATCAAGAACACCATCGTGCGTCATCTCGCGGGGCTCGGTCGAGTCGAGGTCGTGCCGGCATCGACGCCTGCCTCCGAGGTGCTCGCTCGCAACCCGTCCGGGGTGTTCTTGTCCAACGGTCCTGGCGACCCTGCAGCGGTCGGCTATGCCGCCGACAGCATCGCTCGGCTGATCGGACAGGTACCGATCTTCGGTATCTGTCTGGGGCATCAACTGCTCGGAATCGCTCTGGGAGCCGGCACCGTGAAGCTGCCCTTCGGCCATCATGGGGGCAACCATCCTGTCAAGAATCTGACTACCGAGAAGATCGAGATCACCAGCCAGAACCACAACTTCGCGGTCGATGCCGACTCGTTCGGTGGTCTCGGCAGATCGGTTCGTATGACGCACATCAACCTCAACGACGGTGTGTGCGAAGGCTTGGAGGTGGTGGGCGAACGCTGCTTCAGCGTGCAGCACCATCCCGAGGCCGGCCCAGGCCCTCACGACAGCACCTATCTGTTCGCCCAGTTCGACGAGCTGATGTCGACAGGAATGGTGGGTGTCTGATGCCTCGCCGCGACGACCTCGAATCGATTCTCATCATCGGTTCCGGCCCGATCGTGATCGGGCAGGCGTGCGAGTTCGATTACTCGGGCACGCAGGCGTGCCGGGTGCTTCGCGAGGAGGGTTATCGCGTGATTCTCGCCAACTCGAATCCGGCGACGATCATGACCGACCCGGATTTCGCCGACGCCACCTATGTCGAGCCGCTCACCTGGGAGGTGCTGTCGTCGATCATCGACCGCGAGCAACCTGATGCAGTGCTGCCGACGCTCGGCGGTCAGACCGGCCTCAACGTCGCGATGGAGCTGTACGAGCGCGGTCTGATCGGCGTGCCGGGGAAACCGGAGATGATCGGCGCAAATGCCGAAGCGATCGCCACGGCTGAGGATCGCGACAAGTTCAAACAGGCGATGATCGAGATCGGCCTCGCTGTACCGCGCTCCGGTGTCGCCCACGACATGGAAGAGGCGCGCCGGGTCGTTACCGAGATCGGTCTGCCGATCATCATCCGTCCTGCCTACATCCTCGGTGGGCGTGGCACCGGCATCGCCAGCAGTGCCGAGGAGTTCGAACGCCTGGCGGCAAACGGTCTGGCCGCCAGCCCGATCAGCGAGATTCTGATCGAGGAGTCGATCGCCGGCTGGAAAGAATACGAACTCGAGGTGATGCGGGACCGTAACGACAACTGCGTCATCATCTGTTCGATCGAGAACGTCGACCCGATGGGTGTGCACACGGGTGATTCGATCACCGTCGCGCCACAGCAGACGCTCACCGACGTCGAGTATCAAGAGATGCGTGATGCGGCGATCAAGTGCATCCGGAGGGTCGGCGTCGAGACCGGCGGCTCGAACGTCCAGTTCGCCGTAGATCCCGAGACCGGCCGACAGGTCGTGATCGAGATGAACCCGCGCGTCTCGCGCAGCTCGGCACTGGCATCGAAGGCAACCGGTTTCCCGATCGCCAAGATGGCCGCCAAGCTCGCCGTCGGGTACACGCTCGACGAGATTCCCAACGACATCACCAAGGCCACGCCGGCGAGCTTCGAACCGACGATCGACTACGTCGTCACCAAGATCCCTCGCTGGGCGTTCGAGAAGCTGCCTGGGACGTCGGGCGTGCTGGGCACTCAGATGCAATCGGTGGGCGAGGCCATGTCGATCGGTCGCACCTTCCCCGAGAGCCTGCAGAAGGGGTTGCGGTCGCTCGAACAGGGCCGCCTCGGACTGAACTGCGATCCGGCGGCCGAGCATTTCGCCGCTCTCGATGACGAGGATCTGCTGGCCGCGGTCGGCATCCCGACCCCCGAACGGATCTTCCAGATCGGCGAACTGCTACGGCGTGGCCTCACCATCGAGGCGATTCACGATTCGTGCCGCGTCGATCCCTGGTTTCTCGACCAGATGCTCATGATCGTCGAGGAACAGGCGGCACTCGCAAACATCGGTTTCGAGGCCATGACCACGCGGGCATGGCGCCGCGCGAAGCGGCTCGGCTTTGCCGACGCCCAACTCGCTCACCTCTGGGGTATCGGCGAATCCGAGGTACGCGCCGCGCGCGAGTCGGCCGGCGTCGTCCCGACCTACAAGACCGTCGACACCTGCTCGGCCGAGTTCGCCGCCGAGACCCCGTACCACTACTCGACGTACGAGGACGAGACCGAGGTGCGCCCCAGCAGCCGCGAGAAGGTCGTGATCCTCGGCTCGGGCCCCAACAGGATCGGGCAGGGTATCGAGTTCGACTACTGCTGCGTCCACGCCAGCTTCGCCTTGCGCGAGGCCGGCTACGAGACGGTGATGATCAACTGCAACCCCGAGACGGTCTCGACCGACTACGACACCAGCGACCGCTTGTACTTCGAGCCGCTCACGAAAGAGGACGTCCTCAACGTCATCGCTGCCGAGCAACCGCACAAGGTCATCGTGTCGCTCGGGGGCCAGACACCGCTCAAGCTGTCGGGGGATATCCCAGCCGCGTTGGTAGCCGGCACATCTGCCCAGTCGATCGACGACGCCGAGGACCGCGAGAAGTGGAATCAGCTGTGCCACGAGCTGAACATCCCGCAGCCGCCGGGTGGCACCGCCATCGACCTCGAACAGGCCTTGTCGATCACCGACGAGATCGGGTTTCCGGTGCTCGTCCGCCCCAGCTATGTGCTGGGTGGCCGGGCGATGCAGATCGTGCACGATCGAAACCATCTGGCGCGAGCGATGGACGAGCTGAGCGGCATCGGCAGTCTCGGCAAGGAAGGTGGCTTGTCGGCCGAACGTCCTGTGCTCATCGACCGTTTCCTGGCGAGCGCGACCGAGGTCGATGTCGACGCGATCCGCGATCACGCCGGAGAGGTGTTGATCGGCGGTGTGATGGAACACGTCGAGGAGGCCGGGGTCCACTCCGGCGATTCGGCCTGCGCGATACCGCCGCAGACGTTGCCCGACTGGGTGGTCGATGTGATCATCGCTTACACGACGGCGATCGCTCACCGCCTCGAGGTGAGTGGTCTGATCAATGTGCAGTACGCCGTCACCGGCACGACGGTGTATGTCATCGAGGCGAATCCTCGCGCCAGTCGTACGGTCCCGTTCGTTGCCAAGGCGAAGGGCATCCCGCTCGCGAAGGTCGCTACGAGGGTGATGCTGGGCTCGACGCTCGAAGAGCTTCGCCAGGAAGGTCTGCTGTGTGAGCCGGTGTCGGGCCACGTGGCCGTGAAGGAAGCCGTGCTTCCCTTCAACCGGTTCCCCGAGGTCGATCCCGCCCTCGGTCCGGAGATGCGTTCGACGGGCGAGGTGATGGGCATCGACTCCACCTTCGGTCGTGCGTTCTTCAAGGCCGAACTCGCGGCCGGGAATGGGCTGCCGCAGACCGGAACCGTGTTCCTGTCGCTCAACGACGTCGACAAGCCTGCTGGCATCGTCGTCGCACAGCGCATGCGTGAACGTGGACTCGGTCTGATGGCGACTCGAGGCACCGCCGACTACCTCGCTCGTTTCGGCGTTCTGGTGGACCGGGTGCTGGGCAAGGTGCAGGACGGCGACCAGGGCCAGACGGCCGTCGACCTGATCGCCGACGGCACCATCGTCTTCGTGGTGAACACGCCGCGTGGTTCGGTCGGCAGGAGCGACGGCGAGCACATTCGCAAGGCCGCCAGCATGCACCACGTCAGTTGCGTCACCACGGTCAGCGCCGCGCTGGCCGCGGCGCAGGGTCTCGGCGAGTCACCCGATCAACTGCCCGTGAAGAGCCTGCAGGAGTTCCACGCCCGATGATCCGGCACGTGCTGTCCTGTCAACGAACGGATACGCCGTGACGATCGATACGCGGGTGCGGGTCGGGTCCGTCGAGTTGTGCAACCCGGTGATGACCGCCTCGGGCACCGCCGGCTACGGCGACGAGTTCTCGCCGTATTTCGACCTGTCGAAGATCGGCGCCGTCGTGACCAAATCGATCGCATCGTTCGAATGGGCCGGCAACGCCGCGCCGAGGGTACATCCCACGCCGATGGGCATGATCAACGCGGTGGGTCTGCAAGGTCCTGGTATTGCCCATTGGCTCGCCGACGAGCTGCCGGCGCTGTTGGCAACCGGGGCGACAGTGGTGTGCAGCATCTGGGGGCGCTCGGTCGAGGAGTATCGCGAGGCCGCTGACCTGTTGGCCCGAGCCCCCGAAGGGGTCGTCGCCGTCGAGGTCAATCTGTCGTGCCCTAATCTCGAGGGCCGGGGGAGCATCTTCGCTCACGACGCAGTGTTGGCCGCAGAGGTGGTCGCCGCTACCGAGGGATGCGGTCGGCCGCGATGGGCGAAACTCAGCCCCAACACCGACCGCATCATCGATGTCGCAGCAGCGGTCCACGAGGCCGGAGCCGAAGCGGTCACGCTGATCAACACTCTGCTCGGCATGGTGATCGACCGCGAGACCATGCGACCGGTGCTCGGTAATGGTGGGGGTGGTCTGTCGGGGCGCGCGATCCACCCCATTGCGGTGCGCGCGGTCTACGACGTCCGCCATGCGCTGCGCGAGTTGCCGATCATCGGCGTCGGGGGAGTGAGCACCGGATGGGAAGCGGCCGAGTTGATGGCGGCCGGAGCACAGGCCGTCCAGGTGGGAACGGCCAGCTTCGCCGATCCGCGTGCGTGTGCGGTGGTGAGCAGAGAACTCGTCGAGTTTGCCGCCGAGCGCGAGATTCCCCGCCTGGCGGATCTGACCGCGGTAGCTTGATCACATGGCAACACCTCCTCAGTTGACTCCTGAGCAACGAGCTGCGGCTCTGGCAAAGGCCGCCGAGGCGCGCGCAGCGCGGGCAGACATCAAAGCCCGCCTGAAGATGGGCTCGATGAGCCTGTCCGAAGCGCTCGACTCCGACGACCCAAACGTCGCCAAATTGAAGGTGGTTTCGATGCTCGAGTCCTTGCCCGGTGTCGGCAAGGTCAAGGCGCGACGCGTGATGGACGAAGTCGGCATCGCCGACAACCGTCGCGTGCAGGGTTTGGGGGCGCAGCAGCGTGCGGCCCTTCTCAACCAGCTTGGCTGACGAACGATTGATCATCGTCGTCTCCGGTCCCGGGGGCGTGGGCAAAGGCACCATCGTCGATGCCCTGGTTCGGCGCGACCCGAGGCTGTGGCTGAGCCGCTCGTGGACCACGCGCGAACGACGTGTCGGCGAACGTGAGGATGCCTATGTGTTCGTCTCGCCCGAGCGGTTCGAGTCGCGCATCGGTCAAGGTGGATTTCTCGAGTGGACCGAGTTCCTCGGCAACTACTACGGCACCCCTCGCCCCGAGCGGCTCGATGACCCGGACGCGCCCGACATCGTGCTCGAGATCGAGCTCGATGGCGCCCAACAGGTCAAACAGCAATACCCCCAGGCGGTCCTCATCTTCGTCGTCCCGCCCTCGCGTGAAGAGCAGGAGCGTCGACTCCGCGGTCGCGGGGACCCTGACGACAAGGTCCACGCGCGTCTACGCAAGGCCGAGAAGGAAGAACCCGTTGGCCGCGAGATCGCCGATTATCTGGTGGTCAACGACGATCTCGATCACACCGTCGACGAGATGCTCGGCATCGTCGACCGCGAGCGTTCGCGCTGAGCTGCCGGGGTGCCGGGTCTTGCCGATAGGCTGCCGGGGCTGTAAACCGTCCACCTGAGAGGGAGCTGGCCCATGGCCAAGAGCCACGAAACGATGATGACGCCTGCGATCGAGGGGCTCCTCGACCGCGTCGATTCCAAGTTCAGCCTGGTCACGCTGGCCGCTCGTCGGGCGCGCAACATCAACTCGTACTTCAACCAGCTCGGTGACGGCCTCGGACACATGATTCCGCCTCAGGTGTCGTCCACGGCTCGCAAGCCGCTCAGCATCGCGTTCGAAGAGATCTCGGTCGACAAGATCGTCCCGGTCCCGCTCCCGGATACTCCCGAGGCCGACGCATTCGATCTGCCGGCGGGCGACGCCGACCTCGACGCATCCGACGACTGACGTCGAAGTCATGCTTGCAGGCAAGCGGATCGTGCTCGGGGTCACCGGGGGCATCGCTGCCTACAAGGCGGTAGAGATCAGCCGGCGTCTTGTCGACGCCGGTGCTCACGTCGTGCCCGTCATGACGGCAGGCGCCGAACATTTCATCGGCGCGACCACGCTGTCCGCGCTGGCCAGCGAACCGGTCAAGACCCGACTCTGGGACGATCCCGACACCCCGATTCCACACACCCGTCTCGGCCAGGGCGCCGACCTGATCCTGGTGGCCCCGGCCACGGCGCGTGTGATTGCCGCGTATCGCATCGGTCTGTCGACCGACCTGCTCACGAATGTGCTGTTGGCCACACGCGCCCCGGTCATGATGTGCCCGGCGATGCACACCGAGATGTGGGAACACCCCGCAGTCGTCGACAACATCGCAGCACTGCGAGACAGAGGAGTCCACATCGTGGACCCCGAGAGCGGCCGTCTCGCGGGCGGCGACACGGGAGCAGGTCGCTTGGCATCTCCCGAAGTGATCGTGGCTGCAGTCCAACGACTGCTGTCGCCTGGCGACATGGCTGGGCTCCGTGTGGTCATCAGCGCTGGCGGGACGCGCGAGCCGATCGACGCCGTTCGGGTCATCGCAAATCGAAGCTCCGGCAAGCAGGGGTACGCGTTGGCCGCCGAGGCCGCCGAGCGTGGCGCGTCGGTCACGTTGGTATCCACCGTCGACTTGGTCGCCCCGCCCGGAGTCGCCGTGCAACGGGTCGAGACGGCCGCCGAGATGCAATCGGCAATGGAGCGCCTCGCTCCTGTCAGCGACGTGGTCGTGATGGCCGCCGCCGTTGCCGACTTCCGACCGGTTACCGCCGTCGATCGGAAATTGAAGAAGCACGATGGCGTTCCTCAGATCGTGCTCGAACCGACTCCCGACATCCTGGCTGGACTCGGCGCCCGCAAGCCGCGCCGTCAGATATTGGTGGGGTTTGCTGCCGAGACCGATGACCTCGAGGCAAACGCGCGACGCAAGCTCGACGAGAAGCATCTCGACATGATCGTCGCCAACGATGTCGGCGCACCGCAGACCGGCTTTCAGCACGACACGAACGCGGTGACGATCTTCAGCCCGGACGCGCCTGCGTTTGTGGTGCCGCTGGCCGACAAACGTACGATTGCGGCAGCAGTGTTCGACCGCGTTGTCTCGATGCGCGTCAGCGCACACCCAACGTGACCCAATCATCATCCGTCAACCGTCCGTCGCACGCCGTCGGTGGCACCGGAACCCCAGTTCGATCAAGGAGAAACCGTGGCTCGTAGAACCTTCAGTTCCGAGAGCGTGACCGAGGGTCACCCCGACAAGATGGCCGATCAGATCAGCGACTCGATCCTCGACGCGATCCTCAGCGAGGACCCCAACGGTCGGGTCGCGTGCGAGACCTTGATCACGACCGGGTTATGTGTGATCGCTGGCGAGATCACGACCTCGGCCTACGTGGAGATCCCCAAGATCGCCCGCGAGACGATCAATGAGATCGGGTACGACAACGCCCTGTACGGGTTCGACGGCAACACCTGTGGCGTCATCGTCTCGATCGACGAACAGAGCCCTGACATCGCCCAAGGCGTCGACGCCTCCGAGGAGCTGCGGCACGGCAAGGCCGGCGAAGACCTGTTGAATGCGCAGGGCGCCGGTGACCAGGGCATGATGTTCGGTTACGCATGCGACGACACGCCCGACCTGATGCCCTTGCCGATCTGGACGGCCCATCGCCTCGCCGAGCGGCTGTCCGAGGTTCGTAAGTCGGGCCAACTGCCGTACCTGCGTCCGGATGGTAAGACCCAGGTCACCTACGAATACGAAGACGGGCGCCCCGTCGCCCTGCGCAGTGTGCTGATCTCGACACAGCATCAGGAAGGCATCGATCGCGACAGCGTGATTCGACCCGACCTGATCGAGCAGGTCATCCGGCCGATCATCCCCGAGCAGTTCGCTGACGACGCTTACGACGTGTGGGTCAATCCGACCGGAACGTTCGTCATCGGTGGCCCGCACGGAGACTGTGGTCTCACCGGCCGAAAGATCATCGTCGACACCTACGGTGGCATGGGACGACATGGCGGCGGCGCGTTCTCGGGCAAGGACCCGTCAAAGGTCGATCGCTCTGCTGCCTACGCCACGAGGTGGGTTGCCAAGCATGTCGTTGCGAGCGGTGCAGCAGATCGCTGCGAGTTGCAGGTCGCATACGCGATCGGAATGGCGCACCCGATGAGCGTGCTGGTCGAGACGTTCGGCACGAATCATGTCGACGAGGCCAAGATCGAAGAGGCAGTTCGGTCTGTGTTCGATCTCCGACCTGGCGCGATCGTGCGGGATCTCGACCTCAAGAAGCCGGGTTACAAGCGCTCTGCCGCCTACGGCCATTTCGGCCGCCCGGGGTTCACGTGGGAGGACGTCAGCCGCCTCGACGATTTCAAGGCAGCTGTCGGGCTCTGATCGCGAGCCGATCGCTGAGCTGATGTCGCGGTGACCGTCGCTCGGGTACTTCCGAACGTCACGGGTCTCGACAAACAGTTCGACTACTTGGTCCCCGAGGCCATGGCCGACTCGGCCCGACCCGGAACGATGGTGCGGGTCGAGTTGCACGGCCGCCGAGTCGCGGGATGGATCCTCGAGCTCGACCCGTCGGACGCGCTGTCGGAGTCGGAGCTGAAACCGATCGCACGGATCACCGGTTGCGGTCCGGCTCCGGATCTCCTCGCGCTGGCAGACTGGGCGGCCGTGCGCTGGGCGGCACGCCGACGCCACTTCCTGGTCGCTGCCTCGCCACACCGCGCGATTCCCGCGCTGGCGGATCTTCGTCGAACAGCCACGACCGTCGAACCCCGTTCCCCCGCTTCGACGTCGCTGCTCGCCGCCGGCGGTGGAGTGCTGCGCCTCCCGCCCAGCAGCGACCCGATGCCTTCTGTCCTGAGCGCCGTGGCATTCGGCCCGACGCTGGTCGTACTGCCGTCGATCGACGGCGCCATGCTCCTCGCTGCCCGATTGCGTCGAAGTGGCCTGTCGGTCGCGGTGGTGCCCAACGACTGGGCCGCGGCCGCTGGCGGGGTGGACGTCGTCGTCGGCAGTAGGGGAGCCGCTTGGGCCCCGTGTCCCGGCCTCGCTGCTGCGGTGGTCATCGACGAGCACGACGAGGCGCTCCAGGAGGAGGGATCGCCGACGTGGCATGCCAGGGACGTCCTGATCGAACGCTGCCGTCGGATCGGCGCGCGACTGCTGCTCGTGTCACCGGCCCCAACGCTGACGGCGCTCGAATGGGGGCCGCTGACTCGTCCTCCACATGATCGCGAACGTGCCGGCTGGCCGATCATCGACGTGATCGATCGGTCCGAGGAAGAGCCGTGGAAGCGTTCGCTCGTGACATCTGAGTTGATCCGACACCTGCGTGACCATGAGCGCACGGTGGTGTGCATCAGCAACACGACGGGCAGGGCTCGTCTGCTGGCCTGTCGGCAATGCCGTGAGCTGGCGCGTTGCGAACGGTGCGACGCGGCCGTGGTGCTCGACGACGCCGGGCAATTGGCGTGCCTTCGCTGTCAGATGCTGAGGCCGAAGGTGTGCTTGCGGTGTGGGGCCGGAAAGTTCGCGAACCTCCGCCCTGGAGTCACGAGACTGCGTGAGGAACTCGAGGCCGCAGCGAATCGCCCTGCAGTGCTCGTCACAGGCGCTGGACCTGAGCATCCTCGGGAAGCCGGCGTCTACGTCGGGACCGAGGCGGCGCTCCACCGAGTCGACCGCGCTGACACGGTCGCGTTCCTCGACTTCGACCGCGAGTTGCTGGCACCGCGTTACCGCGCCGGTGAGCAAGCCATGGCGCTGCTGGTCAGGGCAGCGCGCCTGGTCGGCCCGCGTGGGCGAGGTGGACGAGTGCTCGTGCAGACCTTCGTGCCGCATCACGACGTGATCCAGGCGGCCCTCCTGTCGGACCCCGGCCGGATGATCGACGGCGAACGCGAACGCCGTCGGATGCTGGCGTTGCCTCCGTATGGCGCGTTTGCCGAGATATCGGGCGCTGGGAGCGACCAGTACGTCTCGTCCATTCCGTCCGCTGAGGGTGTTGTGATCGTACGCGGCGACGAACAGTACATCGCTCGTGCCGACCACTGGATGGCTCTCGGTGGCGCGCTCAATGCCGGTGTGCGCCCACCCGGTGCCAGGTTGCGGATCGCAGTCGATCCTCCTCGTTGACCCCTGGGCGGCCACGGGCTGCCAGATACGCGCCGGCGCAAGCGATCGCGGCGACCGGGGACGACATGCGTCGCGTCACCCGTCGTGGCCCGCTGACGGTCGGGCCGATCTCTCGGTGGCGGAATCGGTCAGGCGATTACGGACGTTCCGGCCGGAACGATCGCTTGATCAGCATGAGCAGCCCACCGAGCAATGTCATCACGCTCGCGTATGCCAGTAGCAGACCGGTCGAGGAGCTACCGGTGATCGCTGTGGGGCCCGGCGTCGTGGTCGTCGTGGTCGGTGCAATCGTGGTGGTGGTCGTGGTCGGGGTGACGATGCGTTGGCACTCGACCACTCCGGTGAACGACCACTGTGAGGTTGCTTCGGCCGGGAACTCGTAGCCGGGTGCGGGGACGGCGACCACTGTGACGTCGTATGGATCGCCCTCGTTGACATCGAGATTTCCCGAGACCTCGTACGAGTAGGTGTCGGACGGCGTGAGCTGGAGTGCGAGGCCTTTGTCGGGTGCCACCCGACACGTCAGTTCAGGCGCAGCGGGGGTCGTGACCTGGAGGCAGTCGACGGTGCCGGTGAAGTGCCATTCGGTGGTGGCGTCGTCGGCGAACTCGTAGCCGGGTTGTGGTGCGGCGGTGATGGTGACGTCCCAGGTGCTGCCTTCACCGTTGGG
>JAHEDX010000085.1 GCA_024641005.1 Acidimicrobiaceae bacterium | reverse complement strand
GCGCAAGCGGCATCCCACAGGCGGCGAGCATCGTCGGGCACCTGTGGGGCGGCATAGAACGAGGTGGTGAGGGCGGCCGCGACCGGCAGCCGATGATGCACGTCGAGCACCGGGTCGTAATAGAACGTGGTCGTCGACGGAGCGCTGCCGGACGCCAGATCGAGGTAGTGCTCTCTGGCATATTGCCACCAGGGCGTGAACGCACGATCGTGGTAGTCGGTGCCGTGCCGATTGTCGTGGAGTCTCAGACCGAGACCCGCTCCGGCCAGTCAAAACGGCCAGACCTTCGTGTTCTCTCAATGACATCCGATCGGGGCGGCGAGCCACTGGCGGCACAAGTGCTCAGCGATCTGTGAGTGCGACCACGTGAAGGTGTTCTCGCCGTCACGGACCATCTCGAACGGTCGATTCCATCGATCGTCGTCGCCGGCGATCATCGAACGGATCCCCAACAACACCAGGAAGAAACCCTTGTAGAACAACATCCCCTCGGCAGCGACCGGATCCATCTCGACCCCATAGGGATCGATACCGTTCGCCGTCCAACCGGGCACGTCGTAGTCACCCCACAGTTCGGCAGGGATGAACAACCGGTAGAGGTCGGGATAGTGGGCGCGGTCGGGATCGTGGCCGAACTGGGTCAACCAATCGGCGGCCGACCACCAGCCGGTGTGTCGCTCGATCAGCTGATCGAGGATCGCTACGTAGCGCTCGGTCCACGCCGGCGTGCGATGCGCCATCAGGCCCATCGCATACGACGAGTCGACGAGATCAAACCGGTGCCAACTGGCCATCGGCGGGTCCGATCGGTCGTCCCAATGAGGATGAGGCCTACCGCCGCGACTCCAGTCGTCGGGCGTGTGTGCCTTGCGGTCGAGATATCGCAGCCACCCGACTGACCGTTGCGACAGCTCCATGACTCATCTCTAGCCGATTCGCCGGGCCCGGCTCGCGATCGGCCGTCGACGGTCGCACCCCGGCCTCCGGCCGGAATCGCCGAAGACCGAGCGAATGTTGTTCAAGCTCGAGCTCGCGCCGCCCGATATCACCACTGTCAGTTGCCAGCGGGGCGGACCGCTCGGCGACTGGCTGGTTTCTCCACGCGGGACACCATGCGGGCCCCTGGGCGGACAGGGGTCCGCACCAAGCGCGCGAGGTTGCGACCCGCACGGTCATGCCTCGACCGAGCCGACCCGGGCACCGGTCGGCGCGACGGGATCGTGGGATCAGTCGTCGAGCTCGACCAGATACGGCGGGTCCGCGCCCGGGCGTGAGCACGTGATCGCAGCGGCCTTCGCCGCTCGACGCGCGAAACTCGTCCAGTCGTCGAGGCCGATGTCACCGAGGGTCGAGGTACCTGATCCGGCGCCGTGGTCCCACACCGACGACAGCAGCGCCGCGACGATCGTGTCCCCGGCCCCCACCGTGTCGACCACGGTGATGACCGGCGCAGGCACACTTGCCTCGCCATCGGCAGTGAGCACCGACAGCCCCTCGGCCCCTCGGGTGAGCACCACGACCTCGATCCCGTTCGCGATCAACTGCTCGGCACACGACTCCATCGTGCGACCGGGCCAGATCCAGGCCAGATCCTCGTTCGACCCCTTGTAGATGTTCGCGTGCTCGAGCCAGCGGTCATGGAAATGGTCCCACCGCGCGCGATCGTCGATGATCTGCGGGCGCACGTTGCAGTCCAGCGACACGATGCCGTCGTGCGCCTCGACCAGACGGGCCAGCGTTTCAGCCGTGGCGCCGCGGAACATCCCGAGCGTGCCGCCGTGCACGATGTGCGGCCCCGCGCCCAGACGGCTGAGATCAGCGTCGCCGAGCAGCGTGTCGGCGGTGTGGTCACCCTCGAACCGAAACCTCAACTCGGGTACGTGATCGACGATCGCCTTCGCCGTCGGTGCGTCGACACGAGGACAGAGCCGAAGGTCGACCTGGTTCGTCTCGAGGTGCTGCCACAACAGGTCACCGAAGGCGTCGGTGGAGATGCCGCCCACGAACGCCGCCGGGGCGCCCAGGCGCGCTGCCGCAATGGCGACGTTCATGGGTCCGCCACCGGCGACCGGGTCAGGGACCAGGTCGACGAGCGCCTCCCCACAACTGACGATCATGACTCCTCCAACTGGCAGACGGCGATGCCACATGCGTGGCCCCGTATCGAAGTTACCGGGCGGAGCGACCACGTCTCGTGTGCATGCCGCGTCGACGTCGAGCGCAGGCGTGCCTGCGCCACAGAGCCCCTGGGGTCGAACGACGTCTCAGGCCGAGACGGTGAGCATCGCCTCGAGCCGAGCGTAGGAGGTCTCCATGCCGTCTGTCATGCCGGTGGCGAGGACCTGGTCGCGCAGCTCTTGGGTCGGATAGGTGATCACGATGCTGAGCAAGGTGCCACCGGCCACTGCGCGCAGGGTCAGCTCGTTGACGGTCGAGGGGCCGTCGGTGCCGATCATCCGCTCGGTCGTGACGGCTCGGTACGGCGGCTGGGCATCGATGAGTTCGCCTTCGAACCCGAACCGATGGGCACCGTCGTCCGATTCCCACTCGTAGCGGTACGACTGCCCGACTGTCGTGGCGATCTCGCAGACCGGCATCGTCCATCCGTCGGGGCCGAGCAGCCAGCGTTGCATCAGCGCTGCGTCGTGATGCGCCGTCCACACCTGCTCGACCGTTCCTCGGATCACCCGGCTCACCCGCACCCTGGTGTCATCGAGCAGTCGGGAGTGGGTGGCGAGACCTGCGACGAACGACGCGAGATCGTCGAGTACGTCGTCCATCTGGCCGAGTGCTGCCGTGATGCCTTCGAGCATTCCCATTTCGAGCAACCGCTCCATCGAGGTGAGATCGGGATAGGTCGAGGTCGAAGTGAATCGCGAGCCGTCACCGGTCGACTCGAATCGCATGTCCATCCGCATCGACGGCATGTCCTCATTGGTCGAACCGTCCTCGTTCGAGAAGCCGTCGCGGATCGAGAATCCGCGATGCCGATCGACGGTCTCGAAGATCCAGTAGCCACCGGACCGCTCCCCCTCGGGTCCCGTCATGAAGTAGTCGGACCGTCCGCCGACCGTCATGTCGTGACGGACGAAGGTGGCGGGCCAGGTGGGTGGCCCCCAGAAGCGTTCGATCTGACGAGGATCGGCCCACGCCTCCCAGAGTCGCTCGACCGGGACGGCGTAGTCACCGACGATGACCAGGGTGAGAGCGACGGGGTCGGACGTGACGGATGTGATGGGCATGGGTTACTCCGGGGTGATTGGGTCGGACAGGACGTGGTCGAGTTGGTCGAACCGTGCCCGCCACAGCCCCTCGAGTTGGGCGAGCAGGCCACGCGCACGAGCGATCTGATCCGGATCGGCGCGCACGATGCGCTCACGGCCACGAGGGTGTTTGGTCACGAGACCGGCCTCCTTCAGCACGGCCACGTGCTTCTGCACTGCGGCGAAGCTCATGTCGTACTCGTCGGCGAGCGCACTCACCGACGCTTCGCCGCCGAGTGTTCGCCGGACGATGTCGCGCCGAGTTCGGTCGGCCAACGCTCGGAAGATCCGATCGATCTCCGCATCCGACATCTCAGAATGTACAACCATTTGGTTGTATATAACTCGAACCCAACCTCGGTGTCAACCGTGCCGGGTTCGCGGGGCGTGCCCGGCTCGGATCCCCACCGAACACCTGCGGCCGTGCCCCCGTCGGCCGGGCAGACCGAGGTCCAGCGCGGGTTCAGAGCGGGTTGCCGCCGATCCCGCGCACGCCGTCGGCGACGAGCGCCCCCACGACCTCGCCGGGGTCGACGCCCTGCACGGTCGTTCCAGCCGCCGAGGCAAGTGACGCCACGACGCCTGCGGCCTGACCCATCACCATGCACTGCGGCATCCCCCGCACCGACGCGAAGGCGACCGGATCGGCGCTGATCAACCGCCCGGCGAACAGAAGATTCGTCATGCGTCGGGGCACCATCGCTCCGAGCGGGATCGTGTAGTAGCCGCCGGCGCCGACGCTGGCATCGTGGGTCATCTCGGAGCTCGTCCGCATCACGTCGTCGATCGGGTTGTCGCACGCGACGATTCCGTCGGCGAACTTTCGTCCGGCGATGAGGTCGCCGCCATCGATCTGCGCCTGCGCCTCGAACCGCCGGGTCTCGCGGACGCCGACGCTCGGGCCGACGCTCCACATTCGTGCCCGTTCGAAGCCGGGCACCTCGTCGATCAGGAACCGGGCGACCTGTGCGCATCGGGTCCGACCCTGCTGCGTGGCACGGGCCACCGACGCCGGATCGGTACCGTCGACGCCCCGGATCGTCACCGTGTTGCAGAACACCGTGCCCGGGTGGAACCCTCGCATCAGGTAGAGCTTCCCGAGGTCGGGATGCAGGCGCCCGTCGGCGATTCCCCGGGCCGCCTCGCGTCGGAAGTACGGATCGTCGTCCGCGAAGACCCTGTCGCAGTCGGCATCGATCATGTGGAACGTGAGGGTCACCGCCATCATGTTGCCTCGCCCGTCTCCGACCGTGTACGGCACTCCCGCCCCGGCAGCTACGTCACCGTCACCCGAGCAGTCGATGACGACACCGGGGCGGATGGTCATCGAGCCGAGACGGTCGTGGCACTCGACCGCCACGATCC
This sequence comes from Acidimicrobiaceae bacterium, assembly GCA_024641005.1. Lineage (GTDB taxonomy): Bacteria > Actinomycetota > Acidimicrobiia > Acidimicrobiales > Ilumatobacteraceae > Ilumatobacter. The sequence goes on along the minus strand of JAHEDX010000085.1, from coordinate 10,813 downwards.
TCCCATCGTCGACCGTTGGTGTGCCGGCGATCGTGTTGAGGTGGAGCGCGACGCCTTCGTCATCGAGCATGCCCACCATGGTCGTGACGGCGATCTCGTGGTCGTACAGGACCTCGTCGCCGAAGTTCTCGAGCGTGCACGCTCGGCGCTCGGCGGCCGGAGGTTCCATGCCGACCAGCCGCTGGGTGAGCTCGTCGAAGATGCCGCCGATGCTGCGGCCGAGCGGGAACCCACCGCCCCACGGCATCCCGGGGCACGAGGCCATCACCCCACCGATCTTGGGGCCCGCCTCGATCAGCCGCACTGACATCCCGCGCCGAGCGGCGGCGAGCGCCGCCCCGAACCCGGCGGTGCCGCCACCGACCACTGCCACGTCACAGTCAAGGGTGCGCATCAAACGGCGAGGCTATTGCGCGGAGCGCGAGCACGCAGCGGGTCGTCGGACCCGATCACTCGATGCGCAGACCTGAAATGGCTCTGCTGATCACGAGCTGCTGGATCTGCTCGGTGCCTTCGAAGATGTCGTGGATCTTCGCGTCTCGATGCCAGCGCTCGACCGGGTACTCACGGGTGTAGCCGTAACCGCCCAGGATCTGGATCGCCCGTTCGGTCGTCCAGGTGGCGACCCGGCCGGCCTTCATCTTCGCCATCGATCCCTCGGCGTTCTTGAAGCCCTTCTGCTTGCCCAACCAGGCGGCACGCCAGATCAGCATGCGAGTGGCATCGATCTCGGTTGCCATGTCGGCAAGCATGAACGCGATCGACTGGTTCATGATGATCGGACGACCGAACGCGTGCCGCTCCTTCGCGTAGTCGAGCGAGTACTCGTACGCGGCGCGGGCGATGCCGAGTGCCTGGGCACCGACCGACGGCCGCGTCGCCTCGAACGTTTGCATCGCCGCCTGGGCATTGCCCGGCTTGCCCTCACGCACCCGGGCGAGACGCTCGTCGAGCTTGTCCTTGCCACCCAACAAGCAACTGCCTGGCACGCGGACGTCATCCAGCACGACCTCGGCGGTATGGCTGGCGCGGATGCCGTGCTTCTTGTACTTCTGCCCCATGCTGAGCCCGGGCGTGCCGGGCGGCACGATGAAGCTGGCGTGCCCCTTCGACTTGAACTCGGGCTCGACGACACCGACCACGACATGAATGTCGGCGATACCACCATTGGTGATCCACGCCTTGGTGCCGTTGAGCACCCACTCGTCGGTGGCCTCGTCGTAACGGGCGCTCGTGCGGTAACCGCCGACATCGGAACCAGCGTCGGGTTCACTGGCTGCGAAGGCGCCCAACTGCAGCTTCTGCGCGTCGCCATAACACTGCGGCACCCATTCCATCACCTGTTCTGGCGTTCCGGACGAGGCGATGCCTGCTGCCGCCAGGGCGGAGCCCATGATCGCCATACCGATCCCGGCGTCACCCCAGAACATCTCCTCGATCGCGATCGGGAACGTGAGGCCGGTGGGATCGTTCATCATGGCTTCGGCCACGAACTCCCATCCGTAGAGCCCGATCTCGGCCGCTTGCTGCACGATCGGGAACGGGAACTCCTCACGCTCGTCCCACTCCGAAGCGTTGGGGCGCATCACGTCCTCGGCGAAGCCGTGGACCCACTTCTGGAGCTGGAGCTGGTCTTCGTTCAGTGCCATAGAGAATTCAGCCATGGCGGTAAGTTACCCGCTGGTAACCCTCCTCGTCTACTCTTCGGTAACTTCGATCTGCAGCGCCCCGTCGGGACTCAGACCGGGATCGCCAACAACGCCGGCGCGATCGTCTGATAGATCAGGTTGGCGCCGGGCTTGTAGACGTGGACACCGTCCCAGCGGTAACCGAGATCCGATGCGATCGCCTCGTCGTTGCACCATTCATCAGGCCCCTCGACGAAGGACGCTCCCGGCCGGGCATCGGCGGCGCCACGAAGCAGGTCGTTCAGGTGCGCCACGCGAGCGTCGTCTCCTCGCTCGGGCAGCGCCGGCACGCCGGCACCCTCGACGTCCTGCGGGCGCATACAGGCGACCTCGAGCAGTGCGACCTGGGCTCCGGCGGCGTTCATCGCGTCCACACCCGCGAGCAGGTTGGCCATGAACAACTCGTCGAATTCGGCAGAAGCAAACGGATACACGACACCGTCGATCTCGAGGTCGAAGACATCCCACGCGCCCAGCACCACCAGAGCCACATCAGCGTCGGCGGCCGCGGTCGCCCATTCGTCGACCCAGTCCCGGCAGATCGAAAAGCTGTTGTTGAACCCGCTCCGCGAGCTGAGCACTCTGCCCGAGTCGTAAACGCTGCAGCCGTCGAGCGAACCATCCTCGATCGAGAATGTCGACTCGATACCCGACGGCAGATTGATGGCGAGCGAGTGAGCCTGCGAATCACCGACGATCGCCAACGCCCTCGGCAAGCTCGGTGGCGTGGTGACCGGAGCGGCCACGGTCGTGGAAGGCGCGACGCCACTGTCGACCGGTCGGGAGCTGCTCGACGGATCGGACACCGGCACCGTTTGGTCGGATGGTTCGATCGCGCCTGCCAGCTGGAACGCCGCGTCCTCACCACCGGCCGCGGCGTCGAACGGTTCGACCGACACATAGAACGCGATCAGACTTGCACCGAGTACTGCGGCGCCCCCGATCGGCGCCCACGGCACGCTCTGACGACCGCCCCACCATCGGCCGAGCGCGCCACGCCTGACCGGAGTCTCGATGTACCGATAGCACGCTTCCGACACCGCAACGGCAACGATCGAGGCGACCACGAACCGTGCGCTCGAGCCGGTCGTCGCACCGGCGATCACGAAGATCGGCCAATGCCACAGGTACAACCCATAACTGCGCTTGCCGACCTCGACCAGAGGCGACCACGACAACAGCAGTCTCGATCCGACCGCGGCGGGGTGCACGACAACCATCACCGCTACCAGCGACAACACCGACACGACCGTCAACAGCCACGGGTACATGTATCCCGCAGTCAGCCGCGCAGCGATGAAGCTGCAGATCAGCAGTCCGAGGCTGACGCCCATGGTCAGATCGAGGGGGCGGCTCGGGGCCCGGTGAGCGTTCCTCGATCTCCACGGCCGCCAGACGAACGCTGCTGCCGCTCCGAGCAACAGGCCACCAGCGCGAGTGATCGTGGACAGGTAGTTGAAGTTGACCCGATCGGCGCCGTCGAACAACCCGCCTTCGATCGGCGCCGGCGCCCCTCGCTGCACCCACCACATGGTGGCGACGACGACCCCGACCGCCCCCAACAGGAACTTGGCGACCTTGACCGGTGACCAGCCCGAGCGGACGAGCAACACGAACGCCAGCGGCCACAACAGATACCACTGCTCTTCGACCGCCAGGCTCCAGAGGTGACGCAGGAGCGGTGGGTCCCCGGCCTGGAAGTACGGGACGTCGCCGAGAATCTGCCCCCAGTTCGCCACATAGAAGATCGACCAGGGCAGATCGCGCCGCATCTGGGACGTCTGCTCGGCCGAGCCGAACAGCGCGGTCCAGGTCGACACGACCAGCAGCATCGTGAAGAGCGCCGGGAACAGGCGCCTGATGCGGCGCAGCCAGAACAGCCGCAGTGAGATCCCACCGGTGCGGCTCCGTTCCTCGATCAGCAGCGACGTGATGAGGAAGCCCGACACGACGAAGAACACCTCGACGCCGAAGAATCCTCCGTGCATCCACCCGAAACCGGCGTGATAGAAGATCACCGCGATCACCGAGATAGCGCGTAGCCCGTCGAGCCCTGGCTGGTACCCCATGGCCGGCTGGGATGCACGTTGGCCGACCTTCGACATACCGGGTGCAGCTTACGAGGCGACAACTCGGTCGCAGGGGCACCCCGCGCGGTCGCGGCGGCGCTCGGGCCGCAGGTTCAGCGGCGGACGGTGGTGCCGGCCGGCGTGGTCTCGACGGTCCAGCCTGCGGCCTGCAACTCGGCACGGATCGAGTCGGCTGTGGCATAGTCCTTGCCGGCCCGAGCGCGATCGAGCGCCTGCGCCTGCGCGGCGACGTCGGCAGGAACTTCGCTGACCCGACCCAGCTCGAGGCCGAACGTCGCGGCGATCTCCTTGGCCGCCGCGACGAGACACGGGGCGGATGCGTCGTCGGCGTCGAGCGCGGCGTTTGCCTGACGGACCGTGTCGAACAGCAGTGCCGTCGCCTTCGGGGTGTCGAGGTCGTCGTCCATCGCTGCCCGGAACGAGGCGAGGATTGCGGGGTCGGCGCCCGCCGCCGGCACCGCAGCGGTACGTGCGACGAAGGAATCGAGGCCCGCCAGAGCGTTGGTCGCCGCATCGATGGTGTCGGCGTTGACCGTGATCGGACTGCGGTAGTGCGACTGCAACAACACCATGCGATACGCCCGCGGGTCGTAGACCTCGACGAAGTCGAGCAGGTTGTTCACGTTGCCCAAGCTCTTGGACATCTTCTCGCCCTCGGCGTCGACGATGAACCCGTGATGCATCCAGTGGTTGGCAAATCGTTTGCCCAGTGCAACAGCCTGCGCCCGCTCGTTCTCGTGATGCGGGAAACGCAGGTCCTGGCCGCCGCAGTGCAGGTCGAATCCCTCGCCGAGCAGATCGAGGCTCATCACCACGCACTCGCTGTGCCAGCCCGGCCGCCCTTCCCCCCACGGCGATTGCCATGCCGGCTCGTCGGGCTTGGACAGCTTCCACAACACGAAGTCGGCGGGGTGCCTCTTCTGTCCCGCACCGAAGACTTCCCGTTCGCCACCACCGGCCATCATGTCGTCGAGCGACTGGTGTGCGAGCAGGCCGTAGTCGGGCACCGACTCGACCGAGAGGTAGACGCCGTCGTCGGTGACGTAGGCGGATCCGTTGGCGATCAACTCAGCGATCAACTCGACCATCTCGTCGACATAGTCGGTGGCGTGCGGGGTGTCGGTAGGACGCTTGAAGTTCACCGCATCCATCGCCTGCCACCAGATCTCCTCGCACTTGGTGGTGATCTCCAACCAGGGCCGGTTCTCACGGTTGGCCCGGTTGATGATGTGATCGTCGATGTCGGTGATGTTCGAGACCAGCCGAACGTCGAGTCCGGTCCATTCGAGATAGCGACGCAGAATGTCGTAGGCAAGCGTGGCTCGGCCGTGGCCGATGTGCGGTGGGCCGTACACCGTCGGCCCGCAGAGATAGATGCCGACCTTGCCCGGCTCGCGTAATTCGAGTTCACGTACCTCTCGGGTTGCGGTGTCGTACAGGTGCAGCACGACGTGCAGCCTAGGGCTCAGCCCCCCGCGGGTCGGCGGAAGTTCGGATTTTCGGGCATCTCCACGGCGGTGAGGTTGCCGTGCCACGGCCCACCGGCAGCACCGAGTTTGAGGGCTGCGATCGTCGCGTCGCGAGTGTTGTCGAACACGGCTTCTTCATCGTCAGCCTGGGGCCCGACCCAGACGGATGCAATCAGGCAGATCGCCCCCTCGGTGTCGTCCATCTTCAGATCGAGAACGGCGGCGGCCACCCCAGCCTGGGCAGCTCCCATCGTGAGTTCTGCATGACGCTGATCGATGACGCCGACCGCGGGAACGAGCAGGGTGAGCGGCACGACCGGCAGGTTCGGCTTGGCGACGACGACGAACGGAGAGTGCCCCATCGAAGGAGTGGCGATCGAGGTGGTCCAGGCCGCTCCGACAGGCCCATCACGCTCGCCGAGCACCGTGGTGACACGCACCGCCTCCATACCGTCCCCGGCCGAACCCTCACCGATCTGCGGAACCACGTCGTCATCCTTCCCGGCCGTGCTGTTCGCGATGCCACGGCCGACTCTACGCTGGCGGTATGCCGATCCACTTGCGCGCCACTGCCGACGACTACGCACCGAACGTGCTCTGCCCTGGCGACCCACGCCGTGCGGCGTACATCGCCGAGTCCTTCTTCGATCCCGGATACCGGTGCGTGAACGAGGAACGCGGCATGCTCGGCTTCACCGGCACCTTCGAAGGGGCCCCGATCAGCGTGCAGACCACCGGGATGGGGAGCCCGTCGGCCGGCATCGTGTTCGAAGAGTTGGTGATGCTCGGCGCCGAACGGTTGATTCGTGTGGGCACGTGCGGCGGGCTCAAGGACGGTATGCAGATGGGCGACACCGTGATCGGTCTCAGCGCGACCGCCGAGGACCCCACCGCGTTGCGACTGGCGCAGATGGAGTCATACGCGCCGGCGGCCACGTTCGAACTGGCCGAGACAGCAGCACGGTTGAGCCGCGAACAGGGCACCACCGTGCACGTGGGTCCGATCGTGACGAGCGGCGTGTTCTACGACCCCGACCCCACCACGTTCGCCCGCTGGAAGCGGACCGGCCACATCGGGGTCGAGATGGAGGCGGCGATGATGTACACCGTCGCCGCGATCCACGGGCTCGAAGCATTGGCCATGATGACCGTTTCGGACCTGCTCGAGGTGTCAGGTGACACCACCCGCATCAGCGACGATGAGCTGAAACGAGGAGTCGACGCGATGATGCGACTCGCTTGCCGAGTCGCCGTCAGCTGACGTCGACATCGTGATCCGGTGCGGCGACTGTAGGTCGCCGCACCGTCTCGCTCAGCTGTCGCCGCCGCTCGCTTCGGCAACCTTCTGCTTGCCGGCGCTGATCCAGGGCATCATCGAACGGAGCTGGGCCCCGACGATCTCGATCGGATGCTGCTTGCCCTCGTCTTGCAGCCGGTGGTAGTTCGCACGACCCGACTCGCTCTCGGCGACCCACTCGTCTGCAAACTGCCCGGATTGGATCTCACCGAGGATCTTCTTCATCTCGGCCTTGGTGTCAGGTGTGATCACCCGCGGTCCACGCGTGAGGTCGCCGTACTCGGCTGTGTCGGAGATCGAGTAGCGCATGCCTGCGATCCCCTCCTCGTACATCAGGTCCACGATCAACTTCACTTCGTGGAGGCACTCGAAGTAAGCCATCTCCGGTGCATAGCCGGCCTCGGTGAGCGTCTCGAAGCCATACTGAACGAGCTTGGTGAGCCCACCGCACAACACGACCTGTTCACCGAACAGGTCGGTCTCGGTCTCTTCCGGGAAGGTGGTCTCGATCACCCCGGCCCTGGCACCACCGATCGCCTCCGCGTACGACATCGCGAGCGCCTTGGCGTTACCGGTGGCGTCCTGGTCGACGGCGATGAGGGCCGGCACTCCGCCGCCCTCGGTGTACGTGCGCCGCACGAGGTGGCCCGGACCCTTGGGCGCGATCATGATGCAGTCGACACCCTCAGGTGCGGTGATCCGTCCGAAACGGACGTTGAAGCCGTGGGCGAACGCGATCGCGTCGCCCGGCTCGAGATGGGCGGCGATGTGGTTGTCGAAGATCGCCTTCTGCTCGGTGTCGGGGGCCAGGATCATGATCACGTCGGCCCACTCGGCGGCATCGTCGATGGACATCACGGTCAACCCGGCGTTCTGTGCCTTCTGCTTCGACGACGATCCGTCGCGCAGACCGACGCACACGTCGACACCGGATTCCTTGAGATTCAGTGCATGGGCATGGCCCTGCGAGCCATAGCCGATGATCGCGACCTTGCGGCCACGAATGATCGAGGGGTCGGCATCAGCTTCGTAGTAGACGTTGGCGGCCATGTCAGCCCACCTTTCCTTTCTTGTCGCCCCGAGGGCTGTTGGGAGTGTTGGCGGCGCGCAGGTGAGCGCCGCGATCGAGCTTGGGCAGCGCGACCCGGCCGGTGCGCTGGAGCTCCACGATGCCACAGTCATCGAGGAGTTCCTCGAAATCATCGAGCTTGTCGGGGTGCCCCTCCAAACTGATCGTCAGCGCATCGACGCCGACCGCGAGGATCTTTGCCTCGAAGATGGTCGCCAGCTCGACGATCTGGCTGCGCTGCTCGGCTCGTGCACGCACGGTCGCCAGCAGCAGCTCTCGCTCGACGGAACGGCGAGGATCGAGTTCGCTGATCTTGACCACGTCGATCAGCTTGAACAGTTGCTTCACGATCTGCTCGAGCGGCGCCGAATCGACGTCGACGACCACCGTGATGCGGCTCATGCCCTCGTCCTCGGCAGGTGCCACAGCGAGCGAGAAGATGTTGTAGCCGCGTCGAGCGAACAGGCTGGCGACCCGGGCGAGCACGCCAGGACGGTTCTGCACGAGGACGGACAAGATGTGATGGTTCAGCGATGAACCGGAGGGATTGATAGCAGTCATCGTTCTCTCGCTCAGGCCAGGCGATCGCGGATCGCGCACTGGGACGGATGGACCAACAGATCGTCATTCGACATGCCGGCAGGCACCATCGGGAAGACCTTCTCGTCAGAGTCGGTGCGGAACTCGACGACGACCGTACGGTCGTTGATCGAGTTCGCCTTCTCGATCGCCGGGCCGACCTCTTCGGGCGACTCGACGCGGATACCGACGCAACCCATCGATTCGGCCCATTTCACATAGTCGGGGCAGTCGGTCGACAGGTACACCTCGCTGTAGCGCTCGTCGTAGAACATCTCCTGCCACTGGCGGACCATTCCGAGATAGCTGTTGTTCAGCAAGGCGACCTTGATCGGAATCCGCTCGACCGTCGCGGTCACGAGCTCTTGGGCGGTCATCTGGAAGCAGCCGTCGCCATCGACCGCCCACACCGTCCGGTCGGGACGACCCATCTTGGCGCCGATCGCGGCGGGGATCGAAAACCCCATCGTGCCGAGACCGCCCGAGTTGACCCAGGTGTACGGCTCTTCGAACTGCCAATGCAGCGACGACCACATCTGATGCTGCCCGACACCGGAGGTGAGGATCGTTCCCTCCGGCGCGGCATCACGGAGTTGTTCGAGGCAGTATTGAGGCTTGAGCGCCTTGCCCGGCTCGGACTGCTCGTAGGTGGTCGGGAATTGCTCCCGCCAACCCGAGATCCGGCTCTTCCAGGGCCCGAGCTCGGGTTGGACCGCACCGCCGTCGCGCAGATGGCGGATCGCCTTGACGATCTCCTCGGTGACGAGGCGGCAGTCGCCGACGATCGGCACGTCGGGCTTGCGGACCTTGCCCTGCTCCGCTGGATCGATGTCGACATGGATGATCTTGGCGTCCGGGGCGAACGAATCGACACGTCCGGTGATCCGATCATCGAATCGCGCTCCGAGCGCGATCAGCAGATCGCTCTGCTGCATCGCGGTGGTGGTATAGGCGTTGCCGTGCATACCCGGCATGCCGAGGTTGAGTGGATGACTGTCGGGGAACACGCCCCGAGCCATCAGCGTCGTAACGACATGGATCCCGGTCAGCTCGACCAGTTCGCGCAGCACCTCGGCGGCGCGAGCCTTCAGCATCCCGCCACCGACGTACAGCAGCGGACGCTCGGCCTGCATGATCAGCTTGGCAGCCTCCTTGATCATCCGCGGGTGCCCCTTGGTGTTGGGCCGGTAGCCCGGGAGCGAGGCGATCACTTCGTCGTCACTCGGCCAATACCAGGTCATCTCGTTCTGCAGAACATCCTTGGGGAGGTCGATCAGCGTGGGGCCCGGTCGGCCTGTCGTAGCGATGTGGAACGCCTGACGAACGGCCATCGGCACGTCCTCGGCGCTCATCACCAACTCGTTGTGCTTGGTGCACGAGCGGGTGATGCCGACGGTGTCGCACTCTTGGAACGCATCGGTGCCGATCGCGTTGGTGCCAACCTGCCCCGTGATGCCGACCATCGGGATCGAGTCCATGTAGGCATCCATCAACGGCGTCACCAGATTGGTCGCAGCAGGCCCAGAGGTGACCATCGCGACACCCGGACGTCCGGTGACGTGGGCATATCCCTCGGCCATGTGGCCGGCGCCCTGCTCGTGACGAACGAGCACGTGGCGGATCGACGATTCGAGCAACGGATCGTAGGCCGGGAGGATGCACCCACCGGGCAGGCCGAAGATCGTGTCGACCTTCTCCATCTCGAGCGCTTTGATGAGAGCTTGCGCTCCCGTCATTCTGGTCATGTCAGTCTCCTGGTTACGAGGGGTCGAGCGAGGCGGAAAAACGAAACGACCTCCCGATCTGGGAGGTCGAGGCGCACGCGGCGAGGGAGCCGGGTGCGCTAGTAGATAAGTACTACGAGGGTGCTGGTGCGGGCACGCATCGCCTCAGAGTGTGCCAGAGCCGACAAAGAAACACAAGCCCACGCATCAGGCTGCTGGCCTCCGACCCGATTCGGACGACGGTGCCGTTCGGCGCGACCGTCGACAGGCTTCGATTCGATACGGTCGAACCATGTTGACGGTCGGCGAGATCTGGCGATATCCGGTGAAGTCGCTCGGCGGCGAACGGCTCGAAACGGCGCATGCCGACGAGCGCGGCATCGAAGGCGATCGAGCATGGGGGATCCATGACACCGAGACAGGGATGGTGTTGACTGCACGACGCGAGCCGGCGCTGTTGTTCCTGAGTGCGCGATTGATCGCCGGCCGTCCCGTGATCACCTGCGACGAGGGGCACGACGTGTCGTCCGACGACGCTCTGTCACGGTGGATGGGCCGTGGCGTTCGCCTCCGGTCGGCAGCAGACGGGCCTGCGACGTTCGAGAACCCGATGAACATCGATGACGAATCCGACTGGATGCAATGGCAGAGCACCGCTGGCACGTTTCACGACAGTCGATCGAAGATCTCGATGGTGACGCGCCAGGCGATCGCCGATTGGGACGCCCGACGATTCCGCGTCAACCTCATCCTCCACGGCGACGGCGAATGCCCGACCGGCGGTGAGATCACCGTCGGTTCGGCAGTGCTGTCGATCCGCAAACCGATCGATCGGTGTGTGATGGTCTCGCGAGCTCAGCCCGGGCTCGCGAAAGACTTGACGGTGCTGAAGCGGAT
>JAHEDX010000153.1 GCA_024641005.1 Acidimicrobiaceae bacterium | reverse complement strand
GGGTTGCACTGCACTCGATAGTGCGCTTTACTGCACTCATGAATGCGGTTCAGTCACCCCCCGAGCAAGTCGCCGTCGAGGTTCGTGGGCGCCGTCAGCAGCGGAACTGGACATTGGACGTAGCGGCGGTGCGGTTGGGCGTCAGCCGACGGCTGTTGGCGCAGATCGAAGCGGGGCAGGCGAACCCGTCGCTGTCGACGCTGCTGTCGATCGCCGAGGGTTTCGACATCTCGCTGGTCGAGTTGCTCGCCAGCGCTGACAAGCGGTCGATCACGGTCCAGGAGGACAACGCATCGGCGCCGGTGTTGTGGACCGGCGAGCACGGGGGTGAGGCACGGCTGCTCGTGGGTTCGGACCCGCTCGAGCTGTGGGAATGGACCCTCGGACCAGGGGACGAGCGCCGCTCCGAAGCACATCGGACAGGTTCGCGCGAGGTCCTGCTCGTCACCGACGGGATGCTCACCGTGTGTGTCGGCGCCGGGGAACCTGTTGATGTCCGCAGTGGCCAGTCTGCGATCTTTCGGGCTGACGAGTCTCACTGGTACCGCAACCACACCGACGCTGTGACGAGCTTCGTGTTGGCGGTGCACGAACCGAGCGGCGGTGTGGCATGAGTGCTCGACTGCTGTCGCTGCTCGTGGTGGTCACCGCGTTGACGGGCTATCACCTCGCGCAGCGTTCGATGCCAGGCGGTATTCGGCCGGCACCATTGTTCGCGTTCGTATACGGCGCGGCAGCGCTCGTCATGATCGCCGCGGTGACCGTCGACGGCTCCGGCGGGCTGCGGTCGGTGTCGGGCACCGCGACGCATTGGGCACCGTGGTTGCTGGTGTTGTCGGTAGCGGGGATCGAACTCGGGGTCTACGCGATGTATCGGACCGGCTGGAGCATCAGCACCGCCAGCGTGTCCACACAGGCCATGGTCGCTGCGACCCTTGTCGTCATCGGACTGTGGCGATTCGGCGAGCACTTGACATCGACCCGCATCGCCGGGCTTGCGATGTGCGTCCTCGGCGCCGGGATGGTCGCACGATGATCAGCGCCCATGACTGGACCACGCAGACGACTGTCGATCGGGGTGTCCTGGACCGTTGGCCCGAGTACCGGGTGTGGCTCGTCGCCGCCGACGACGTCGATGCATCTCGGCTCCGCTCGACAGCCGATGACATGTTCGAACATGCATTGGCCGCTGCACGAACCGTCGACGACGTAGACGCCCATGTACTGCGCTGGCAAGACGCCTACCGAGACTTCGGCGTCAAGCCCCGCCTGGCACGCTCCAGCATCGACGCCCTACTTCGACGGGCGCTCTCAGACACCGGGCTGCCGCGGATCAACGTGCTCGTCGACCTCTACAACGCGATCTCCATCCTGTATCGCGTTCCGATCGGTGGCGAAGACCTCGACCGCTACGCCGGCCCCGCACGGCTCCTGCTTGCATCTGGAGGTGAACCCTTTCACACCATCAGCCACGGTGAGCCGACCACCGAGCACCCCGAACCAGGAGAACCGATCTGGGTCGACAACACCGGAATCACCTGCCGCCGATGGAACTGGCGACAAACCACCCGCACTGCCATCGAGCCGAACACTCGGCGCGTCGGCTTCATCATCGACTCCCTTGACGCCCCGAACCACCAAGGCGCACGACGTGCTGCCGAGCAACTGGCCGAGATCATCCCTGACGCCAAGCTCCGCACGATCGACGCCATAGGGGACGAGCCGTGCTGATCCGTCCTCACGACGCCGCCGACGACGAGGAATGGCGGAACCTGCTCAACCGCCACCCGTTCGGCACCCTCATCGCGCCCGGCACGAACCGCGACGTCCCCGTCGTCGTGCCGACCCATGTCCACTTCGACGGCGCATCCACCATCCGGCTCCACCTCGCCCGACCCAACCCCATCTGGCCCGCACTGCGCGAGAACCCACGCTGCCTGTTCGTCGTCGTCGCCGCCGTCACATACGTTCCCACCTCGTGGGAGGCACCACCGGGCACACCGCCCGAGTGGGGCATCCCGACCTCTCACTACGCCGCCGTCGAGCTCGACTGCACCGCCACCATTACCGACGACCCAGCCGACATCAGGCGCTACCTCACGGACCAGCTCGCCACCATGCAACCCGACGAGCCCTACGGTGACCCCCGCGACCCGGCCGCGCCCTACACCTCCGAGCTTCGCCAGATCCGTGGCCTCGAGCTCACCATCGATCAGGTCCGCGCCAAGTTCAAGTACGACGGCGGCGAACCCGACGACGTCCGACAGCATGTCGCCGACGGCTACCGCCGCCGCAACGCACCCGGCGACCGCGAGGCGCTCGACCACCTCCTCCGACGCCACCCACCAACAACGTCCTGACCGGACCGCCGAGGGTGCAGAACATTCTGCTGGCACGACAACACGGGCTGATCGGCTTACTGGCCCACCGAACGGGCTTCTCCGGCCGATAGTCGCTCGTCGGGCACGGACCTTGTGGTGCCCGCACGAATTCTCGCAGTGGTTCCGATTGCTGCAGGAGAGCGGTCGACGACGAGCGGGTTGGACGATGCCCGTGGTAAAACAGCAGCGCCGCGCACAACAACCGCTAGCGAAATGAGGCTGCCGATGGGCACCGATGCGATGTCGACCAGGTCTGGTGATCTCGAGTTCAGCCTTGGTATCCCGACCCGGAAAACGGCGATCGAACTGTTCGACGAGATCGACTATCAGCGGGCATGTCAGGCGTACCTGTGGGCTGTTCCCGCTGTCGGAACATCCGGTTGGCAACATGCAAACGCGCACTACGGTGCGACCGGCGACTGCGACATGGTCGCGTACCGCGACTCCGCCGCTGTCCGTGGCATCTTGACGCCGAACAGCACCGTCGCCTACGTGATTGCCTTCCCAGACCTGAGCGTCACCGGGCCGGTGGTGTGGGAGATTCCGCCTGGCCCGACCGGGGGCATCTTGATGAGCTTCTGGCAAGAGCCGATCTCCGACATCGGCCTTGCGGGCCCCGATCGCGGCGAGGGCGCCAGGTACCTGATCGTCGGACCTGGTCAGCAAGTTCCTGAACACGCAGACGACTTCCGCGTTCTTCACAGCCCTTCTGTCATGCCGTTCCTCGGCTTGCGGCTGCTGCCGCCCGACACCGATGTCCAAAAGGCACTGCTGAGCGAGATCCAGCTGTACCCATATTCGGAGCGCGACAACCCGCCCGAGCAGAAGCGCATCTGGGCGACCGGCGACACCTTCTACCAGGCGCAACCCGGGGGCATGGCGTACTGGGAACGACTCGACGAAGTCATCCAACGTGAAGTCGTCATCGAACGTGACCGATTTCTGCTGGCGATGCTGCGCCCGCTCGGCATCGAAAAGGGCCGGCCGTTCCGACCCGACGATCGCCAGGTTCGGCTGCTCTTGGAGGGCGCTCGGGTCGGAGAAGCCATGGCGCAAGCGACCACCTTCTTCAAACGGTTCAGCGAGTGCGCGTACGGGCCGCTCAGGTACCGCGACGACGCGCAGTGGCACTTCACGTTGCCGCTCAACCCGGTCAACCAGCGGGCCGAGCACCACGACCAACTCGACGAACGAGCAGCATTCTTCTTCGAAGCCATCAGCTCCTCTGAGGCGATGCTGAGCATGAACCCAGGAGTGGGATCGGCCTACATGTCGCAGTATGCGGATTCGGCGGGACTCCCATTCGACGGAAGCACCACGTACCGGCTTCACGTCCCACCCAACCCACCAGCAGCCCAGTTCTGGGAGCTGACGTGCTACGACGTGACCACCAGAGCCTTCCTCGCCAACGGCGGCAACTCAGGTGTCGGATCGAACAACCCCGGACTCGTGCAGAACAGCGACGAAAGCGTGGACCTCTACATCGGTCCGACAGCTCCCGAAGGCTACGAACACAACTGGATCAAGACGGTGCCCGGCGCGGCATGGTTTGCGTACTTCCGATTCTTCGGACCCACCCAACCGTTCTTCGACCGAGCATGGCCGCTTCCCGACTTCGAGCACCTCGGGCAGTGAGAACGCGCTCCCTCATGCCGAAGCGACCATGATGGACACTCTGCAACACAGCACCCGTAAGCGTCCGCACCGATGTCATGTGCTCCACCTGGGCGCGCCGCCCGGGCTGTGCTTGGTTCGGGTCAGCGCCAAGTGCGTTCAAGCCGCCGGCACGGCGGGCGGCATCAACCCGACCGCCGGGGTGAACCTGCCCGGTCAGGTGCTCGAATCATCCGTCTGAGGTCG